>NZ_FTNV01000004.1 GCF_900156535.1 Roseovarius nanhaiticus
GATATATGTGCAGTCATCGTTCATCGAATGAACCAAACCGCCCACATATCTCTTCAGATATCATCAATGTCAAAAAACGTCGGACCCAAAAGCCCAAGAACAAAATCGACAAACAGCGCCCTATACAAACGGCGCAGCCCGCGTCATCAATCCCGAATTCTTCCCGGGCAAGACCGCCAGAGCACCGCTCCAACTCCCCGTCCCGTACCCCAGCACCGCATCAGCGCCGCCGGTGAAGGGGGATTTAAGGTGAGACGCGCCGGGCCGCAACCCCTTTTTCGCACGGTTCCCGGATTTTCCCTAGATATTCTTTTACGTCGTTTGAAAACAACTACTTAGATCTGAGTTTTTCGTTCTCTAACGATCAAGCTTTGGCAAGAGTGAGAGAATCGCAGTGCCCAAATCGGTGCAATTTCAGTCTCTGCACCCGATTCCGTCCCAAAACCGCCAGCAGAGTCGCGCGATCGGGCCGCCAGAGGCTCCGACGCGCCCCCTCCTCAGACACGCCGCAGCAGTCTGAACGCGGCCGAGGCTCCCCACCCGGCGGCGATCGCGATGACCAATGACATTATACCATAAAGAAAAGCGTTCTCGCGCGAGAGCTCAAAGAGCCATCGCTCCAGACCCACCTTGCGCACGTCGATGATGGTTTCATAGCGCGACACCACCGCACCGTCCCGCGTCAGGAAGATGCGGGTGACGTAGTCTCCCTCGGTCAGGTTGGCGGGCAGATCGATGGAGGTCTGGAACAACGTTTGCTCGCTTACCTCTACGGCGCCCTCGAGAATCTGGTAGGCGCCGCTGCGCTCTCGGATGCGGATGACCGCATCGCTGAAGCTTTGGCTGTCCACCACGCCACCCGGAGCCCCGACCGAGCGGATCGCGCGCGGGATGGAGATCTTGTGGCGCAGATCCTCGACCTGGCTCAGCGTTTCTGACCATGGCCCGGACGTGGCGACGGCGTAGAAACTTGGGGCGGCGTCCACCTCGACCGCGTCAACATTCACCCAGATTCCAAATCGCCGCTCCTTGCGGCGCACATCCAAAGGCTGGCTCGGCCCGGCAATCGCCACCACGACGCCCAGATCACTTACCGGGATCGCCTCTTCGCGCTTGATTGCGCCGAACAGCAGGATCTGCGAGCCGTCGAAGGTGGTATCGATCGAAATGCTGTTGCGGCTGAGACCCAGCACGACTTCCTCGGCTGCCGCCGAGACCGGCAAGAATAGAGCGAGGGCCAGCAGCACGGTCTTCATGACGGCGCGATCTCACTGATCGAGAAGATGTCCGTCGGCGGAAGCAGAAGATCCAGCCCCAGCTTGAGACAGACGGCCAACACCAGCACTGCCAGAAGGATGCGCAATTGCTCGGCCTTCATGCGCGCGCCGATTTGCGTGCCGAATTGTGCACCCACCACGCCGCCGACCAGCAGGAAAAGCGCCAGCACCACATCGACGATATGGCTTGTCGTGGCATGCAGCATCGTGGTGAAGGCCGCAACGAAGATGATCTGGAAGAGCGACGTGCCCACGACGACCTTGGTCGGCATGCCCAGCAGATAGATCATTGCGGGCACCATGATGAAGCCTCCGCCGACACCCATGATGGCTGCCAGCACGCCCACCGACATCCCGACGATGACCGGGGGAATGACACTGATATAGAGGCCCGAAGTGCGAAACCGCATCTTGAGCGGCAGCTTCTGGATCCAGGTATGCTTCTTGCGCGGGGCCATGGGGCCGCCTTTGCGCGTGCGGCGGATGGCGCGCAGACTCTCAAAAAACATGAGCCCGCCAATGATCCCCAGGAAAACGACGTAAAACAGCGTAACCAGCAGATCGACCTGCCCCATCGCCTTGAGATAGTTGAACAGCATCACGCCAAAGCCGGCGCCCACAAGCCCGCCGATCAGCAGGACCGTGCCCATGCGCAGATCCACCGCCTTGCGCCTGAAATGCGCGAGCACAGCGGAGAAGGAAGAGGCGACGATCTGGTTCGCGCCGGTCGCAACGGCGACGGCGGGCGGGATGCCGATAAAGAAGAGCAGCGGCGTCATCAGAAATCCGCCGCCCACACCAAACATCCCGGACAAAACCCCGACAAGGCCCCCAAGGCCCAGCAGGAGAAAGATGTTAACCGACACCTCGGCGATGGGGAGGTAGATCTGCATGACCTCTGGTAGCGCCCGGCACCGCCATTTGGCAAGCGTCCGGGCCCCGCGGCCGCCTCTTTTCATGCGTCTCTATCGCGCGCTTGCCAGCTTCCAGGCCGCTATCACGAAAAACGCGCCCAACCCCGCCTCGATCCAGCGGCGCCCGGCGGCGTATCCGCGGCGAATTGGCGCCGAGGATAGCAGCAACGCCCAGGCAACATGCGCCAGCAGCGAAATCACGAAGACACCGATGACGAAGGCAGACGCAACAGCCAAACCGCCCCCCTGCGCCGCACCCACGGACGCGATGGCCAGCCAGAAGATCACGGCCTTGGGATTGGTTACCTGCAACAGGTATCCAGACAGGAAACGGCGCGGCAGGCTGCGCCTGCGTACCTCGCGCGCGTTCACCCTTGGCGGATGCACTGCCTTGCGAAAAGCACCAAAGGCCAGCCACAAAAGGTAACCCGCCCCGATCAATCGCAACGCGCCCATCGCCCAGGCCGCCTGACTGAGGATAAGGCCGACGCCCAGCAACGTCGCCACATTGATCGTCGCGCTGCCCGCCGCGATGCCAAGTGCCGCAACCAACGCATCGCGGCGGCCTTCGGTTTGCGCAACGCCCAGTAGCATCGCGACCGCAGGCCCGGGCGACGCCGCGGCGACCGCAAGTATGGAATAAGCGGCGATGAAGCCGGGCAGATAAGCAACATACTCGCTCACGCGATCAAATCTTTCGCCAGCACCAGCGCGTCAACGGGTGTGCCACCCGGCCGCGCGTAATAGCCCGCCCGTCGTCCGGTCTCGGCGTAGCCTGCCCGCGCATAAAGCGCGCGCGCCGCCGGGTTATCCTGGGCCACCTCCAGGAATTGCCGATTGGCGCCAGCCTCCGCGACACGGCGCTCGACTTGGGTCAAAAGGCGCGTGGCAATTCCCTCCCGGCGATGCTCGGGGTCAGTTGCCAGCGTCAAGAGCTCGGCCTCGCCCGCAATCACGCGCGCCAAGGCAAAGCCATGCGTCTCATGGGCGAGATGGCAATGCGGCGCGTCGATCAGGTAGGAAAACTCAGCGATGCTCCAGCCCCGCCCAGTCGGCGCGAACGCGCGGGCATGCAGACGCGCCAGCGCCTCGGCGACACTCACAAGGGCGCCTCCGGCAGCATCACCGGCGGCACGTCGCGCGCCGGCGCCGCGTCCGCCTGCTTGAGGTAAAACGGCGCAGCGGGTGCGTCGCCTAATTGCCACCGCGTGGTGGCGATCCGCGCGATTGCGGCGCCGGGCGCATGAGCCGCCGGAATATGCGGCACGCCCAGATGCGCCGCTATCTCGGCGCCCGCCGTTCCGACCGAAATCAGCCCAGGTTCGACCAGCGTCAACGGCAGCGCGTCAATCGAGATCAACTGCGGCGGCAGCGCGCGCGCCATACCGTAACCGGCCACATACGCCTGCCCGCGCGGCGCCGCGATCGCCGCAATCACCGGCCCCGCCGCGTCATGCGCCAAGCCATCGAGCAGCGTTACCCCGACGGCCCGGATGCCCAGAGACAATGCCAGACCCCGCATCGCAGAAACGGAAATGCGGATACCCGTAAAATTACCCGGCCCCGTACCAACACCAATGGCCGAAAGATCACTCCAATCGGCCCCGCCTCGCGCCATCAGATCTTCAAGCAGCGGGAACAGCGTCTCGACCTGACCCTTCGTCATATCTTGGTACAGGTCACAAAGCACATCGCCGCCCTGCAAGAGGACGGCGCTGCAATAGGAACCCGACGTATCTACGCCAAGGATCAAAGGTTCAGACACCGACAGGGCGCACCTCGGTCACTTCGGGAATGTAGTGCCTCAGCAGATTCTCGATGCCCATCTTGAGCGTGATGGTCGAGGACGGGCAGCCGGCGCAGGCGCCTTGCATGTGCAGGTAGACGACACCGCGATCAAATCCGTGAAACGTGATATCGCCGCCATCCTGCGCCACGGCAGGACGTACCCGCGTATCCAGCAATTCCTTGATCTGGCCGACGATTTCGCCATCCTCGCCCGTATGCTCGGAGTGGCCCGAGGCGGCGGTGCCGCCATCTTTCATGACAGGCAGACCTGACTGGAAATGCTCCATGATCGCGCCCAGAATACCGGGCTTGATGTGATCCCACTCGGTCATATCTGTCTTGGTCACCGTGATGAAATCATTGCCAAAGAAGACTGCCGTCACGCCATCCACAGCAAAGATGCGCCCAGCGAGCGGGGATGCATCCGCATTCTCGGCCGACGGAAAGTCCGCCGTGCCCGCGGGCAGGACGGTCTGCCCCGGCAGAAATTTCAGCGTCGCCGGATTGGGTGTGGATTCGGTCTGGATGAACATGGGAAGCCCCCTGAATTGTCTGACTTTGCATATGCGCCCCCGCGCGGCCCGAGTCAAGGTTTGGAACGATTCTAAACTGCTCGCCACACTTTCATTGTTCGGAAAATACTCCTGCCGGAGGCTGCAACCCGCGCGAATGCCGGGCGCCCGCTCAATGCTCCGGCGCTGTAAACCCTTCAATCAATTGGCGCAGGCCCAGCGCGGCGCCTGCGAAGATACCCGCGAATACGATGGGCGCGTTGAACGTCAGCAACGAAAAGGCTGAAATGCCCTGACCGATGGTGCATCCCATGGCCAGCGCCGCCCCGAATCCCATTAGGACAGCGCCCAACACCTGGCGGCGCAGCTCACGCGGATCTTCGCAGGCCTCCCAACGGAAATGGCCCTTGATCAAGCTCCCGGCGAAGGCGCCGGCCAGAACCCCGGCGACCGAACCGACGCCAAAGGTGAGGCCGCCGCCGCTTGACGTCATGAGAAAGAGCAACGTTTCGCCCAGCGGCGAGGTGAATGTGTGACTGTTCACCGGCGCGGCGGCAAAGCCGGTGCGCGCGACCCATTGCGTGCCCGCCCAGCCGCTGACGATGGCCAGCCCCGCAAGCGTACCCCAGATCACCGCACCACGCGCCTGCCGGAAGGGGTGCGACCACAGCATCCAGCCCGTGATCGCGGCGCTGATCGCCAGCCCCCAAACCACCGACGGCATACCGAAGACCGCGCTCAGCGCGTCGGGATAACTGCGCGCGCCCGTCTCAACCGACGAAAGGCCGAGGCCGATAAGACGCAGCTGCGCAAGCGGCCCGGACAGGGCGACATATGTCGCAATCCCCATGACCAGAACAATCACGAAGGATCGCAGGTCGCCGCCCCCGAACCGGGCCAGCGCGCCAAAGCCGCAATTTCCGGCCAGCGCCATCCCGTAACCGAACAGCAGCCCGCCCATCACGCCGTACAGCGGCGACCACGGCGCGATATGGTAGATCGTCTGCGCCGGATCGAGCGCGCCAAGACCGATAAGCGCGAACGCACCCAGCCCCGCCACACCGATGGCGAGGCCCCACATGCGAAGCCGCACACTATTGCCCGAATAGAGAAAATCCTCGATCCCGCCCAAAGTGCAGAACCGTCCCAACCGCGCAGCAAGGCCCAGGATCACGCCACCACCAAACCCGATCAGGGCCAGCAGCACAGTCTCGGAGAGCGCGGATATCATGGTCCGCCCCTTGCCGCGCGTATGGCGCTAATTGTTCTTGCAGAAAAGATCATAGACGAGGTCCAGGATCTGAATCGCGCGCGGGTCAGTCAGGCTGTAATAGATGGCCTTGCCCTCGCGGCGCGGCGATACCAGCCCTTCGGCTCTCAGCCGCGACAGCTGTTGCGACACCGCTGCCTGCCGCGACGACAGTAGCTGTTCCAACTCGGTCACGGATTTCTCGCCATTGGCCAGATGACACAGGATCATCAGCCGCCCTTCGTGACAGATCGCCTTGAGAAACTGCGCCGCATTCTGCGCGTTTTGCATCATCCGATCCAAATCGGCTTCGGACATATCCTTGGTGATGACGGGCAAAGACATAAGCTAATGTATCCCAGTTCGCAGCTTGGAATAACCGCTGGAGCGCGTTCTGGCAAATTGCAACTGCGCAATGCCACCGAAAGGCGTGTCGCTAAAAGACCGCGTTACGGCGCCACCCCTGCTCATTCGGCGCCCGGCGCGGTTACATCGTGCGTGTCCAGAAGATTTCCCAGAACGAACCAGAAGAATTCGTCCCCCGCATAGCCCTCGATCCGGCCCAGCTCCTGTCCGTCCTCGACCAGCACAAAAGTCGGCGTAAAGACCGGGGGCGAGGTGAAGGCGATGTCATCCGGCAGATCACGCAGATCGACGCGGCGCAGGGGCGCGCGCGCGGCCTCTTCTGTCTTGGGGTAGATCGGGCCGATCTCCGCGTTCCATTGGGCGCACCAATGGCATCCGGCCTGTTCGACCATGACCAGATCCGCCGCTGCCCCGGGCAGCGCCATCCATATCGCTCCAAGAGTAAGGGCCGCGCGCCGCATCAGGCTTCCCGATTGACTGATCATCCAAATATAAAATAGTTTGAATATGTAATCGGCACAAGTGGCAGGGAGGCGCCCCATGTTCGATGTATCGTTTTTGGGCGCCTTCGTTGGCGGGCTGATCGTTTTCTTTTCGCCCTGCATCCTGCCCATCGTGCCCTTCTATCTCAGCTACATGGCCGGCGCATCCATGTCCGAGATCAGCGCAGAGGGCCGCCTTGCGCCCGGCGTGCGGCAACGTGCATTCTTTGCATCCATCATGTTCTCGCTCGGGATCATCACCGTCTTTGTTCTGCTGGGCGCGGCGGCCTACGGCCTCAGCCAGACATTCCGCAGCATGCAGACGGAGTTCCGTCTCTTCGCCGCGCTCGTCGTGCTGGTCATGGCCCTGCATTTCCTTGGTGTCTTTCGCATCGGCTTTCTCAACCGCGCGTTTCAGATGGATGCGGGCGATACGCAGAACATGTCGGTGCTGGGCGCCTATGTGGTCGGCTTTGCCTTTGCCGCCGGGTGGACGCCCTGCGTCGGCGGCGTTCTGACCGCTGTCGTCTTTACCGCCAGCACCGAGGCGACGGCGGCGCGCGGCCTTGTTCTGCTGCTGGTCTTCGGTGTGGCGATGACGGCACCCTTCGTGGTTGCGTCGCTCTTTATCGGGCCGTTCCTGAAATTCGCCTCGAAATTCCGCCGCCACCTGCCCAAGGTCGAAAAGGCGATGGGTCTTCTGCTTCTGCTCTTTGCAGGTCTCATCGCCACCGACAGCGTCAATTACATTGCGCAGTGGATGCTGCAAACGTTCCCCGTCTTTCAGAACATATAGGGAGATCACCCCATGAAACGCCTCATTGCCCTACTGCTTCTCGTTGCCTTCCCTGCGTTTTCAGCCACCCTGGGGGACGACGGCCTGCACAAGCAGGACTGGATGCGCGACACTTTCAAGGATCTTTCCGAGGATCTGGCCGAGGCGAATGCCGAAGGCAAGCGCCTCGTGGTCATGGTCGAGCAGCGCGGCTGCATCTATTGCGACAAGATGCACAAGGAGGTCTTCTCGCGCGAGGATGTCTCCAGCTATATCCGCGACAACTTCTTCGTGGTGCAAATCAATCTGCATGGCGACACCGAGATCACGGATTTCGATGGCGAGGTGCTCAGCGAAAAGGATGCCGCGCGCAAATGGGGCCTGCTTTTCACACCATCGATTCTCTTCCTCCCCGAAGACGTTGAGAGCGACGAAACCGCCCAATCGGCTGCGGTCGCGTTGATGCCCGGCGCCTTCGGGGCCGGAACGACGCTGGATATGTTCACCTGGGTCAACGAAAAGCGCTACGAGCTTGATTCCGGTGAGGATTTCCAACGCTATCACGCCCGCCGCATCCAAGAACGCGCCAATGGATCGACAGATTGAGCTATTTCCATTCCTGTCAAGCGCAACTTACACTTGCTACATCGTGTCGCGGTGCTCTAGAGTATGCCAAAGATTGAATGTGTTTGGGAGGACGCATGGAACGCAAATTCCTCATACTATTGGCATTCGCCGCATCGACAGGTGCCGCTGCCGCTGAGATCGCTCCGTCCGACGTGTCCTACGTCGACGGCAGCATCGAAACGTCACTGACCGGCACGCCCGGCAATGCCGAGAATGGCCGCCAGATCGTCGGCAACAAAAGCCTTGGCAACTGTGTGGCCTGCCATCAGATCAGCGATCTGTCGGACGTGCCCTTCCAGGGCGAAATCGGCCCGGCGCTGGACGGCACCGGCGCACGCTGGAGCGAGGCAGAGCTGCGCGGCATCGTCGCCAACGCCAAGATCATGTTCCCCGAGAGCATGATGCCGTCCTTCTACAAGACGACCGGCTACATTCGGCCCGGTGACGCTTATACGGGCAAGGCGGCGGGCGAAGATCTGCCCCCCCTGCTGGCCGCACAACAGATCGAAGACGTGGTCGCCTATCTGACCACGCTCACTGAATACTAAACTGGATCGAGACGCCTCCCGCAACGTCGCAGGGGGCACTCCGCCCGCAAGGGCAGGCTTGACGGCCCCAGATATGGGCCAAACGGAGGTTATGACATGCAACTGACACGACGCGATGCAATTGTGATCGGGGCCGGCGCGATGCTGGTGGCCGGTCTGCCCCTGCGCGCTTCGGCGGCCACCGGGGACGAGGCAATCGCCGCCTTCACCGGCGGCGCCGAAGTGGGCGAGGGCGACATCACGCTGACCGCCCCCGAAATCGCTGAGAACGGCAACACCGTCCCGATCGAAGTGTCTTCGGAAAGCGCCTCGGAAATCATGGTGCTGGCGCTTGGCAACCCGACGCCCGCAGTGGCGACATTCAAATTCGGACCGCTGGCCGCCTCGCGCGCCGCATCGACGCGCATTCGCCTTGCAGGCACGCAGGATGTGGTCGCCATCGCGAAGCTGCAGGACGGCTCGTTCGTCAAGGCGTCTTCGACGGTCAAGGTAACAATCGGCGGCTGCGGCGGCTAAATCAGGAGATCATGACATGGCAGAAGGTGTAAAACCCCGCGTCAAAGTGCCGAGCAAAGCTTCGGCCGGCGAAGAGATCGTCATCAAGACACTCATCAGCCACAAGATGGAGTCCGGTCAGCGCAAGGATGGTGACGGCAACGTCATTCCGCGCTCGATCATCAACCGCTTCACCTGCGATTTCAACGGCGAGAACGTCATCGACGTTAAGATGGAGCCCGCGATTTCCACGAATCCCTACATGGAATTCGAAGCGATCGTGCCCGAGTCCGGTGAATTTACCTTCACCTGGTACGATGATGACGGCTCGGTCTACACGGAAAGCAAAGAGATCACCGTCGGGTGATCCACGCGTCTTGGGAGGGACAAGGATGAAACGACTGACAGCCACCATCACTGCCGGCCTCATGGCCGGCACCATGGCCACGGCAGAACCGGTGGATGACACGCTTGTCCTGAACGGTGAGACCGAGATGGTCACGCGCACCGCCGCGCCCGCCGCCGTGGAAGGCGCGCTGGACGAGGTGATCTCGGGTTGGCACTACCGCGGTGATGAAACGCGCGTGATGCAGGCCGATGATTTCGACAATCCCGGCATGATCTTCGTCGAGCAGGCCGAGGATACCTGGAATATGGCCGAAGGATCAGCAGGCAAGTCCTGCGCCGATTGCCATGGCGCCTCCGAGGAGATGGCAGGCGTGCGTCCGGTCTATCCCAAGTGGAATGAAGAGGCTGGCGAGGTCCGCACCCTGGAGATGCAGATCAACGACTGCCGCGAGAACCAGATGGGCGCGGAGCCGTGGAAATACACCGGAAACGAGATGGTCAACATGACCGCGCTCATCGCATCCGTATCGCGCGGCATGCCGGTGAACGTGGCCACCGATGGCCCCGTGCAGTCCACGTGGGAGCAGGGCAAGGAGCTGTATTACACGCGCTTCGGCCAGCTCGAGCTGGCTTGCTCGAACTGCCATGAGGACAACAACGGCATGATGATCCGCGCTGATCACCTCAGCCAGGGCCAGATCAACGGCTTTCCGGTCTATCGCCTGAAAAACACCAAGCTGAACGCGGTGCATTCGCGCTTCAAGGGCTGTGTCCGCGACACCCGCGCCGAGACATTTGCACCGGGCAGCCCCGAATTCGTGGCGCTTGAGCTTTATGTCGCCTCGCGCGGCAATGGCCTCTCGGTCGAGGGTCCGTCCGTCCGCAACTAACTCCGAAATGCCCCGCACGGCATCCCGTGCGGGGTTTTTTCGAGCCAATACATTCAGGAACACGCATATGATATCCCGTCGCGACTTTCTCCAGACCAGCATGGCGGCCAGTGCCCTTCTCGGCGCGTCGGGCTTTGGCAAATGGGGCCGCCTCGCCGCGCAGCAGGCGCTGACTCAGGACCAGCTGACCCAGTTCGACACGTTCGGAAACGTCTCACTGATCCACGTCACGGATATCCATGCGCAGCTGAAACCGATCTATTTCCGCGAGCCTTCGGTCAATCTGGGCGTCGGCCCCAACAAGGGCGAGGTGCCGCATATCACTGGCGCCGATTTCCGCCGGATGTACGGCATCGACGATGGCTCCTACGCGCATTACGCGCTGTCATCGGGTGATTTCACCGCGCTGGCACGCGAATACGGCCGCGTTGGCGGCCTCGACCGGGTGGCGACGGTCATCAATCAGATCCGCGCCGACCGCCCCGACGCCCTGCTGCTGGATGGCGGCGATACATGGCATGGCAGCTATACCTGCCACCAGACCCAAGGCCAGGACATGGTCACCGTGATGAACGCGCTGAAGCCGGACGCGATGACCTTCCATTGGGAATTCACATTGGGGTCCGATCGCGTACGCGAAATCGTCGAAGGCCTGCCCTTCGCCGCGCTGGGGCAGAACATTTTCGACGCCGAATGGGATGAGCCTGCCGAGCTGTTCCCGCCCTACCAATTTTTTGAGCGTGGCGGCGTCAAGATCGCCGTGATCGGCCAGGCGTTTCCCTACATGCCCATCGCCAATCCGGGCTGGATGTTCCCCGAATACTCCTTCGGCATCCGGGACGAGCATATGCAGCAGATGGTCGACGAGGTGCGCAGCCAGGGCGCCGAGCTGGTCGTCTGCCTCAGCCATAACGGCTTTGACGTGGACAAGAAGATGGCCAGCATCGTCACAGGCATCGACGTGATCCTGTCGGGCCACACCCATGACGCCCTCCCCGAGCCTGTGCTGGTCGGCGAGACAATCATCGTCGCCTCCGGGTCGAATGGGAAATTCGTCAGCCGCGTCGATCTGGACGTGCGCGATGGCCGCATGATGGGCTTTCGCCACAAGCTGATCCCGATCCTGTCGGACGTGATCGAACCGGACAAGGAGGTTGCCGCCGTCATCGACGAGGTCCGCGCACCTTACGCGGACGCGCTGGCCGAGGTGATCGGCAAGACCGACAGCCTTCTTTACCGTCGCGGCAATTTCAACGGCACCTGGGATGACGTGATCTGCGACGCGCTCCTGTCACAGCGGGACGCGGAAATCGCGCTCAGCCCCGGTGTGCGCTGGGGGCCGTCGCTTCTGCCCGGTCAGGACATCACCCGCGACGATCTGTGGGGCGTTACCTCGATGTCCTATGGCGAGGCCTACCGCACCGAAATGACGGGCGAATACCTCAAGGTCGTGCTCGAGGATGTGGCCGACAACCTCTTCAACCCCGACCCCTACTACCAGCAGGGTGGCGACATGGTGCGCACCGGTGGCCTTGGCTACCGCATCGACATCACCAAGCCACAGGGTGAGCGCATCAGCAACCTGACGCTTCTGCCCAGCGGCGAGGCCATCGACCCCGCGCGCAGCTATAGCGTCGCCGGCTGGGCCTCGGTCAACGAAGGCACGGAAGGCCCGCAGATCTGGGACGTGGTCGAGGCGCATATTCGCGACAAGGGCACAGTCAGCGCGCCCGGACATGACAGCGTCGAGGTCGTGGGCCTGTGACCGAGCATGTGACAGACAAGACACCAAAAACGGAGGACACCATGTCAAAAGGACCTTCGCGCCGCAATTTTCTGCGCGGCGCCGCCGCCGGAACGGCGCTGATCGCCGGGGGCGCGGCGCGGGCCGCAAACACCCCCGATCCTCTCATCACCGAGGTTCAGCCCTGGGCCAGCGGCTTTGGTGATCCGGTCGATGCCCACCCCTACGGCCTGCCGATCCGCTTTGAGGATGACGTCATTCGCCGCAATGTCGAATGGCTGACCGCCGACACGATCAGCTCGATCAACTTCACGCCGATCCACGCACTCGACGGCACGATCACGCCGCAGGGCTGCGCGTTCGAGCGGCACCATTCGGGTGCGATCGAGCTGGCGAAATCCGACTATCGTCTGATGATCAACGGCCTCGTCGATCGTCCGCTGGTCTTCACCTACGAGGATCTGGAGCGCTTCCCGCGCGAGAACCACGTCTATTTCTGCGAATGCGCCGCGAATAGCGGCATGGAATGGGCCGGTGCTCAGCTGAACGGCGCGCAATTCACCCACGGCATGATCCACAACATGGAATATACCGGCGTGCCCCTGCGCACGATCCTTGAGGAAGCGGGCTTGGATGCTGCTGGCGATCCCAAGGACAAGTGGGTGTTCGTCGAGGGGGCCGATGCGTCGTCGAACGGCCGCTCGATCCCGATGGATAAGGCGCTGGACGACGTTCTCGTCGCCTTCAAGGCCAATGGCGAGGCTCTGCGCAAGGAGCATGGCTATCCCGTGCGCCTCGTCGTTCCGGGCTGGGAAGGCAATATGTGGGTCAAGTGGATCCGCCGGATCGAGGTCATGGATGGCCCCGTGGAAAGCCGCGAGGAAACCTCGAAATATACCGACACGATGGCCGACGGCACGTCGCGCAAATGGACCTGGGCGATGGACGCGAAATCCGTCATCACGTCGCCCAGCCCGCAATCGCCGATCCCCCATGGCAAGGGCCCGCTGGTCATCAGCGGCCTTGCCTGGTCCGGCAACGGCGCGATCGCCCGCGTCGATGTGTCGAAGGACGGCGGCAAGACATGGGAGACCGCGCGCCTTGCCAAGCCTGGCGAGAAGATGGCCCTCACTCGCTTTTACCTGGATACGGACTGGGATGGCGAGGAGATGCTGCTGCAAAGCCGCGCCATGGACGACACGGGCTACATTCAGCCAACCAAGACCCAGCTGCGCGAAGTGCGCGGGCTGAACTCCATCTACCACAATAACGCGATCCAGACCTGGCTGGTCCGCGCAAGCGGGGAGGCAGAAAATGTCGAAGTTTCTTAAACTCGGGGTCGCTCTGACCCTCATGACCGGCGCGGCCCATGCCGAAGGCTTCGGCCTCGGCCGCGAAGCCCTGCCCGAAGAGATCGCGGCGTGGAATCTGGACATCCGCCCCGGCGGCATCGGCCTGCCCGAAGGCTCGGGCGATGTGTGGACCGGCGAAGAGGTTTTCGTGGAGAAATGCGCGGCCTGCCACGGTGACTTTGCCGAAGGTCTCGGCAATTGGCCCAAGCTGGCGGGCGGCGAAGGTACGCTCGATCACGAAGATCCGGTCAAGACAGTGGGCAGCTATTGGCCCTACCTCTCGACCACCTGGGACTATGTGAACCGTTCAATGCCCTATGGCAACGCGCAGTCGCTGACCCCGGACGAGGTCTATGCCATCGTCGCCTATATTCTATATTCCAACTATTTGGTCGAAGATGACTTTGTTTTGTCGGATGAGACCTTCGCTGATTTCGAAATGCCGAACGCGGACGGGTTTTTCGTAGATGACCGACCCGAGACGGAGTACGCCCAGTGGTCGTCGGGCGAGCCATGCATGGAGAATTGCAAGGAAAACGTCGAGATCACCATGCGGGCCACGATTCTGGACGTGACCCCGGATACCGGCAGTGACGAAGAAGCAAGCGCCGATGCGGTCGAGGCCGAAGGCACGGACATGGCTGAGGCCGAGCCAGCGACAGAAGACGTGGCAGAGGCCGAGCAAAGTGCCGCCGCGCCCGACCCCGAGCTTGTCGCCGCCGGTGAAAAGGTGTTTCGCCAGTGCAAAGCCTGCCACCAGATCGGCGATGGTGCGAAAAACCGCGTCGGCCCGATCCTGACCGGCATCGTCGGACAGCCAGCAGGCGCTGTCGATGGCTTTCGCTACTCCAAGGCGCTGCAGGCAATGGCCGATGACGGTCTGGTCTGGGATGAGGCCAGCCTTGCGGCGTTCCTCGCCGATCCGCGCGGTTTCATGAAGGGCACCAAGATGAGTTTTGCAGGCCTGCGCAAAGAGGACGAGCTCAAGGCCATCACTGCTTATCTGGCAAGCTTTCCGGGATGACCCGGCGCGCGCTGGCCCTTGCCGCGGCACTAGTCGCGGCGCTGGCCAGCGCATCCGCGCGCGCCGATACCGGCGCCGCCCCTCTCGGCGATGCCAATGCAGGCGAGGCCGTGTTCGACCAATGCAAGGCGTGCCACCAGGTCGGACCGGGCGCTACGGATCGCGTCGGCCCACACCTCAATCGCATCTTCGGACGGCAAGCCGCGTCGCATGACGGCTACCGCTATTCCGACTCGATGGCGCGTGCCGGGGCCGATGGCCTGATCTGGACCGCCAAGACGCTGGACGCCTATATCGAGAATCCTCGCGCGTTGGTCTCGAAGACACGGATGAGTTTTCGCGGCCTCAAAGACCCCGAAGACCGGGCCAACCTTCTGGCTTATCTGCGTATCTTCTCGGACAATCCCTCGGACCTCCCCGAGGCCGCGCCGACTGCGCGCGGCACTGATCACGATCTGGACCCCGCCATTCTGGCGCTTGTCGGCGACGCGGAATACGGCGAATATCTCTCTAGCGAGTGTCTGACCTGCCATCAGGCCGACGGCAGCGCCCAGGGCATTCCGGGCATCACCGGCTGGCCGACCGAGGATTTCGTCGTCGCCATGCACGCCTACAAGTCCAGGCTGCGCCCGCATCCTGTGATGCAGATGATGGCCGGGCGTCTCAGCGACGAAGAGATCGCCGCGCTCGCCGCCTATTTCAAGGAGCTCGATTAACGCGCTCCGCACTCTGGGAGGAAAAGACCGATGACACTGAACAGACGCCTCTTTTTGGGCACCGGCGCCGCCGCTGCCGCATCCCTCACCGCGCCCGCCGTTCTGGCCCAAGGCAGCGGCAAACCCCGCGTTCTTGTCATCGGTGGCGGCGCCGGTGGGGCCACCGCGGCGCGCTATATCGCCAAGGATTCGGACGGGGCGATCGACGTCACCCTCGTCGAGCCGTCGCGCAGCTACTACACCTGCTTTTTCTCGAACCTCTATCTCGGCGGCTTCAAGGAGATGGACGATCTGGGCCATACCTACGGCACGCTCGCAGCCGCGCATGGCATCAACGTCGTCCATGACTGGGCCGTGGGTGTGGACCGCGACGCCAAGACCGTCGCCCTCGCCAGCGGCGCGTCCCTACCCTACGACAAGCTGATCCTCAGCCCCGGCATCGACTTTGTCGACGGCGCTGTCGAGGGTTGGTCGCTGGCCGCACAAAACGCCATGCCCCACGCCTACAAGGGCGGCACGCAGACCGCATTGCTCAAAGCGCAGGTTCAGGCCATGCCACAGGGGGGCACCTTCGCGATGGTCGCGCCGCCCAATCCCTACCGCTGCCCGCCCGGCCCTTACGAGCGGATCTCGATGGTTGCCCACCTGCTGAAGGAAGCCAATCCGTCGGCCAAGATCATCGTCGCGGATCCCAAGGCGCAATTCTCCAAGATGGCGCTCTTTCAGGAGGGTTGGCTCAAGCATTACCCCGGCATGATCGACTGGATCGGCGCCGATTTCGGCGGTGGCAACGTGTCGGTCGACCCCGATGCCATGACCGTCACCATCGACAGCGAGGTGGTGCAGGTGGATGCATGCAATGTCATTCCCGCGCAAAAGGCCGGCCATATCGCCGAACTGGCGGGTGTGACGGATGGCGATTGGGTGCCCGTCAACGCCGCCGATCTCAGCAGCAAGGCCGACGCGGACATACATGTTCTGGGCGACGCTGCCGATCAGGGCGATATGCCGAAGTCTGGCTTTGCCGCCAACAGCCAGGCCAAGGTCTGTGCCAATGCGGTCCGCGGCGCACTGACCGGCAGCCGCGTCTTTCCGGCCAAGTTCTCGAACACCTGCTGGTCGCTGATCGAGACCAATGACGGGGTCAAGGTGGGCGCCACCTACGAGGCAACCGACGAGAAGATCGCCAAGGTTGATGGCTTTATCTCGCAGCCGGGCGAACCTGCGGACCTGCGCAAGGCCACCTACGAGGAATCAGAGGGCTGGTATGCCGGCATCATCGCCGACATGTTCACCTGAAACAGGCGCAGGACGGCGCTGAGTACGCGCCGTTCCCCAAATGACACAGATCAAGGCGAGGCGTCGCCGCTCGTGCTGTGATGCCTCCCGACAACCAAAGGAGTTCACATGCGACACATTTTAACAGCGGGTCTGCTCGCCCTAACTGCCATTCCCGCAAGCGCGGCGGATGAGGCCGTCACATATCCGTTCAATGGCAGTTTCGACGATGCCGCCTTCGCGGTCGAGAACGCGATCATCGGACGCGGCCTTGTCATCGACTACGTCAGCCACACGGGCGAGATGCTGGCCCGCACCGCCGAAGATGTCGGCAGCGACACCGAACTCTTTACCGAGGCCGATATCTTTCTCTTCTGCTCGGCGCAGCTGTCGCGCAAGGTGATGGAAGCGGATCTCATGAACATCGCCCACTGTCCCTATGGCATCTTCGTGGCCGACCAGGGCGGCGAGGTGATGATCGGCTACCGCACCTATCCCGACGGGCCAATGCAGGAAGTGCAGGCCATGTTGGACGAGATCGTCAAGGACGCGATGAAGTAGCCGCAGGGCGACGCAAAAGCGCGCGTCTTTGCGCCAGAACAATAAACTGTCCCCCGCCAGATGCGATGCTTGGCGCTGCGGGCGGATTGTGCCCGCGTACAGCGCTAAGTACCGAAAGGGGGCCACCCGATGATAGGCGCATTGCTGGATCGCTTCGGTGACGGTGCCGTGCTGGCAATGGCCGGGGCGCTGGTGGGCTTCGTCTTTGGGATCGCGGCGCAACATTCACGGTTTTGCCTGCGCGCCGCTTCGGTCGAGGTGGCGGAGGGGCAGTTTGGTCCCCGGCTATATATCTGGTTGATCGCCTTCACTGCCGCTGTCGCCTCGGTTCAGGGGCTTATCGCGGCGGGCTGGGTGGACGTCGGCGCATCCCGGCAATTGGCAGCTGTGGGCAGTGTTTCGGGCGCCGTGATCGGAGGTCTGATGTTCGGGGCCGGGATGATCCTCGCGCGCGGCTGCGCCAGCCGCCTTCTGGTGCTTTCGGCTACGGGAAATCTGCGCGCCCTCCTGACGGGTTTGGTCCTGACGCTGGTCGCGCAGGCCGCGCTGAGCGGATTTCTGGCGCCGGCGCGCGAGGCACTTGCGAGCCTTTGGCTGATCGAGGGGGGCGCCTCCCGCGATCTGCTTGCGCGGCTGGGGATCGACGCGGGGCTTGCGGCGACATTGGCCGCGATGGCGCTTGCGCTCTCGCTCTACCTCGCGCGGCGCACTATGATCCCCATCAGCCGCGCCTTGGCAGCGGCAGCGGTCGGCCTTGCCATCGCGCTTGGCTGGGCGCTGACCTACTGGATTTCCCAAGTGTCCTTCGAGGTCATCCCGATTTCCTCCGTCACCTTCACGGGCCCGTCCACCGATACGCTCATGGGCCTCGTGGACAATACCCGATTGCCATGGAGCTTCGGCATCGGCCTTGTTCCAGGCGTCTTTGCGGGATCGGGCCTCATGGCCCTCGTGGCGCGCGAGGCCAGGATCGAGCGTTTTGGCCCTGCCACCCCCATGGAGCAGTACCTGCTCGGTGCAGTGCTGATGGGTTTCGGCAGCATGCTTGCCGGGGGCTGTGCCGTAGGTGCGGGCATGTCGGGCGGGTCAGTCTTTGCGCTGACGGCCTGGGTCGCGATTACCTGCATGTGGGTCGGCGCGATGGCGACGCACCGGCTCTTGGCCAGTGCGCGCCGCGCCGCGCCGATCACTCCGCCGGCTGGATAAGCGGCGCGCGCGACAGCGCGCGATCCGCAACCAGTGCGCCCGCCACGATCGAGGCCAGCGCGATCAGCGCCGCGACGCTCAGCATCGACACACCAGATAGGCCCGCGCCCACCGTGCACCCACCGGCCAGAACGCCGCCAAAGCCCATCAGCGCCCCGCCTGCCACATAGCGCAGCGTCTCGTGCGCATCCGTGAAGCTGGCGAAGGCAAGCTCGCCCCGGACAAGCGCCGAGAGGAACGCGCCAGCAAAGACCCCGCCCACGAGGCCCACGCCGAAGCCAGCGGGGATCGAGCTGGACGCGACCGTCCAAAAGAGTGCATCGGCCCAGGTGGAGGTAAAGGCCATGGACTCCGCCGCGATGGGATCGAATTCATCCATCAAGAGCCAGCCCGTTGCGATCCAACCGCCGACGACCGTCAGACCAATGACCGAGGCAAGCGCCACGTGCAGGGGGCGCGGCCGCAGCGCCGCAATGGCGGCGATGAGGCCAGCAACCAGCAGCGCAGCCCAAGTCAGCATGCCGCCCGGCAATTCAGCCAGCGAGGCAATACCGATATCGGTCGTGACCGAGCCGAGCGCGACGCGCACCGGCGCAAAAACGCCCTTGAGCGTCGCATGCGCCACGAGAGCAAAGACCAGCAGCACCGTCAGCGCGCGCAGATTGCCTGTCCCGCCCAGCACGGTCAGGCGGCTGACGCAGCCGCGCGTCGCGACCATGCCGATACCGAAGGCCAGACCTCCGATAATGATCGCCAAGATGGGCAGATCGCTGACCATGAGCCGATGATCCGACAGGTCGACCCAGCCGATCCAGATGGCGGCGCTGGTCGCGGCGATGGCTGTGGCCAGCGCGGCGGCCCATGTTCCAAGGGCGGGCGCGCGGTCCGGCCCGGCGACGAGGCCACGGCGCAGGCAGAAACGGCTGATTTGTGCGGCAATCCCGAAAGCGAGACCCAGCACGAGTCCGAGGATCAAGCGCGCGCCTTGCGCATCTACCGGCAGGTCATAAAGTTCGAACAGCATCAAACGGCCCCTTTTGGGAATCGTGGCAAAGAACCCGCCTTATCTCGGTCTTTGTGCCCCAAGGTCAAGGTGCGGGGCATGAGACGACGTTCCAGAGAGGCGGGGCGCCCAGGAACGATGTTCCAAACCAAAAGGGCCGCGCGAACCATCCGCGCGACCCCGTTCCGCCTGGCCGAAAATCGACCCTGATTTCAGAACCGCTCGAATTCCAGCTGCTCGAACACGCGGCCCGCATTCTTGGTCGCCAGTTCCTCGAACGTATCTAGATGCGTATAGGGCGATTGGTCCACGTAATAGGCCTCGGCCAGACCGCCGCCCTCATCCATCACCGCGCCAACCTGATCGCGCAGGTATTCAAGATAATCCTTCGTATAGCGCCGAACCTGATCCATATTCGTCGGATGGCCGTGGCCCGGGATGACGTATGTGGCCTCCAGCGGCTCGAAGGCAGTGTCCCATGTCTCGAGCCAGTCGGCGGTCATCGTGTCGGCGAATATCGGCAGCATGCGCTCGTGAAACGCCATGTCGCCCGAGATGACGAGGCTCTGCTTCGGCAGCCACAGCACGATGTCGCCGGGCGAATGGGCCGGGCCCAGATAGCGCGCCTCGATGCGGAAATCGCCCATCTCGACGACGTATTCCTCCTCGAAGGTTTCGGTTGGCACCTGCACTTCGGTACCCTCGGCGCGGTCCTTGTTGTAGCCCTGCATCGCCTTCAGGATCGCGGGCCCATGCGCCTCGACCTCGGCGGCGGCATCGACATGCGCGACGATGGGCACGCCCTGCTCTGCCCAGTAATTATTACCAAGGACGGCATGGCCCTGCCCGTTCTCGTTGAAGACCAGCTTGACCGGCTGGTCCGTCACCGCCTCGATCTCGGCGTGGAGCGCCTTGGCAAGGCCGTAGGACGCGCCGCCATTCATCACGACGACGCCGTCCCCGGTGACGATGAAGCTGAGATTGTTGTTGTGACCGGCATTCTCGTAGGTCGGCGGGGCGGTCGCGCCGATGGCGGAAAAGACGCCGGGGATCACCTCCCACGGTTTGTCATAAAGCAGCGAAGCGGGATATTTGTCCGCGATATCTTCGCTGGCGAGTACGGGCGCGGCGACCAGCGCAATACATGCGATCGAAATCAGGCTACGCATCACATACCCTCCGCAGTGAATTGGTAGTAATCGCCGGCCCGCTCGACACGGCCCAGACCGCCATCCGGCAAGTGAAAGCCCAAAAGCGCGATGTCATCCGCGACCAGCTGATCCAGAAGACGCATCCGCGTCTCGGCACCCAGATCGGGATCCTGATCGGCCCCGCTGGGCCAATCGGGGCGGGCCAGCGCGACATGGCCGTTGCTGATGGCGTCGCCTCCGACCATGACGGCATCGCCCCCATTGCGGATCTCAAAGGACATATGGCCCGGCGTATGGCCGGGCGTCGCGTGCGCCATGATTCCCGGCAGGATTTCATCCCCACCTTTGAAAAACCCGACGCGACCCTCGATCGCGGCCAGCCGCCGTGCGGCACCGACGGCAAAAGAGGCGCGCGCCTCGCCGATCGTGTCGACGGTCGCGGGGTCGGTCCAGTAATCCCACTCATCCTGCCCGATCATCATTTCGGCGTTGGCAAAGATCGGTTCGTCGAAATCATCGAGGATTCCCCACAGATGATCCGGATGCGCGTGCGTGAACACGACATGCGTGATGTCATCGGGCGTCAGGCCCTCGGCCTCGAGACTGCTCATCAGCTTGCCTGCGCTGGGCATGAAGGCGGGGCCAGAGCCCGCATCAAAGAGAACGATACGATCCTCTTGGCGCAGCAAAGTGAGGTTGCAAGGTGGCTCGAGCTGGTCGCCCGAAACGCCGTACCTGGCCAGGATAAGGTCCAGCTCATCCTCGGGCAAATCGCCAAACGCAAAATCGAACGGCAGCACGAGGTTGCCATCGCTCAGCGCCACGACCTCGCCGCTCCCCATCTGCACGGCCGTGCGCGCCAGCGCCGGTCGAGGCGCGCCGCACAGCGCCAAGCCACCGATGCCTCCCAGCCCCGCAAGGACCTGTCGTCTGTCGATCATCATGCTTAATCCTCCCATCGGAATTGCGAAAACAAATTCCATAAGATGAATATCGCATCACGCCGCGACATAAGGCAACACCCGCGATGCGGGCGCTGACGGCAAATTTCTGGATCAACGAAGTTGCGGGGACAACGCGCAATCAGACCTTGGACGGATCCCAGGCGGCCAGCACCTTGGAGTTGTCGTCACTATCATACTCATAAAGCGTCTCTTCGGTGACGCCCGGTATCGTTGCGAACTCATCGGCCAGCGCACGGGGAAACCATGTCTGTCCAATCTGGCTCGGAAAGATCTGCGCGAGGATGCTGGAGGTGCTGCGCGCGCATTGCGCTTGTGGCACGGGGCCATACGCGCGGGCCAGTTGCATCGCGCGCTCGGCCTGCTCTGCGGTCACGTCGAGGCGCTGAATGCGCACATGAAATGTCTTGCGCGCGTGGAAACGGGTGTAGACGTCTTCGACCATGGGTGTGACGCCAAAGACCACATCGTTCCGCTCGGGGATGGTTTCATGCTTGAACGACCCTGCGGGGTCCCAGATCACGCGCTGCGACCCGTTGATCATCAGCGACGTATGCGCGCCCGAACCGGTCGAGTTGTTCAGCATGGTGAAGAGTGTCAGGCGCGGGGGGCCGTCATGACGATAAGCGGCACGCGCCACAGCTTCATCAGTGGCCCAAACGCCCGGCGGCGCTGCGCATCCGGCCAAAGCAAGAACAGCGCAAAAGGCCATGATGATCGCGCGCATCGCAAAATTCCTTCCGGCCGGTCCGGGATCAGCTGTTGACCAAAGCCATGAAGAGAAGAATGCAAACGGCAACGATCGCCACGCGCGTTGACCACGTCACGAAAGCGTCGAACGTCTTTTCGTGCTCTTTGGTATCCATCTTGCCGTGCTCGTGGTTGTCAGCCATCCCAATGTCCGTCCTGTTCATGCCGAAATTTGTCGCTGGTTACTGGATTTATCGGGCCCTGTCACCCTCAAAGCGGCGGCGCGCGCGCGCCTTCAGTTCTTTTCCAGATCCGCCGCCAGGCGAAAGCCGATGCGCTCGGGCTCGGCCTGTGCGCGGGGTTTGGGCAGGGCACGCAAGATGACGCTTAGCTGGCTGACATGCTGCACCAGCTGCGTCTTGCTGCCCGCGGCGTCGCTGCCGTAAAAGGTGATCATGTCCGGATCGAAATAGCCCATTCCTTCGATTTTGAGCACACCCGCGTCGCTGCCGACAAATCCCATGGCAACCTCATGCTCGTTATCCAGCGTCTTCTCGAAATTCTTGATGTAGAGGATGATCCGCTCATACGCCCATTCCGCCGCGCTCTTTTGCTCGACCGGCTTCGACGTGATGCTGGCCGGGGCACTGGCGGCGGGGCTGGTATGACCCTCGCGCGTGTGAACCTCGCGGCACCGCGGCAGGGCATCGGCCTCCGCAAGCTCGGCGGTGGTCATGATCTCGTCTGTCACGTCGTCTCTCCCTGTCGCTGCCACAGCCAGGCGCCATCCTCTCGCCGGGTCCGCGTCACCCGGCTCAGCTTATGCAAGTGGTTGAGATGTGCAACCGCCTCGACCAGCGCCAAGCCATAGGTTCCGGCGTTGATCCGGCGCTTGAAGAGCGGGGCGAAACACTCGACCGCGCTGCGCGGCACGCTCAGATGCTGCTCAAGACGCCTAAGCGCGCCGTGGTGATTCTCGATCAGCTGGCGCATCCGTAGGGGCAGCCCCGTGAAGGGCAGCTTGTGACCGCCCAGCACCAGATGATCCGCCCGCGCATGATCGGCCAGCCGCCCGCACGCCTCCAGCCACTCGGCCACCGGGTCGGCCTCGGGTTCGGTGGGATAGACGCCCAGATTTGGGCTGATCGATGGCAGGATTTGATCCCCGGCGATGACCAGATTGCAGTCGCGGCTCCACAGCGTCAGATGTTCGGGCGCATGGCCATGCCCGATGCGCACGTCCCAGACGCGGCTGCCCGCGTGTAGCGTGTCCCCCGCTTGCAGCCGGGTGTAGCCCACCGGCAGAGATGCGCAGCTATCGGCGAAATTGAAGGGGCGCGCCGACGCCCGCTCGGCATAGATCTCGGGCGCCATTCCGGCGCTACGCCAGAAGTCCAGCGCCTGTGGCGTCGGGCGATCCTCGACATCTAGGATCAGCATTCGGGCCATCAGCCAAGCGGTGCGCGTCATGATCAGCTCGGCCTCGCAACGCTCCATCAGCCAGCCCGCCATGCCGACATGATCGGGGTGGTGATGCGTCACGATGATGCGCCGAACGGGCCTGCCCGCCAGCGGCCCAGCCAGCAACCGCTCCCATATGCGAATGCTGCGGCCCGACTTGATCCCGGTATCAACTAGGGTCCAGCCATCGCCATCGTCCAGCGCATATATATTGACGTGGTCCAGCGCCATGGGCAGCGGCAGGCGCATCCACAGAACGCCCGGCGCCACCTCGGTCGCGTCACCTTCGACGGGCGGCTCGGGCCAGGGATAGCGGATGCCGTCGCGCTCGATATCGGGTCGTGTCATCAGGGCTCCTTGGCAATCGGGTGGGCGCAGGCTAGTCAATTGCACGCTCTACCTAGCCCTTTCGCGCCAAGGATCCCAGCCGCATGCAAACACGTAACCTCATGACAGACCGTGCAGGCATCGAGGCCGCCGCCGCCCTTATCACAGACGAACAGCTGGTCGCCCTGCCCACCGAAACGGTCTACGGCCTTGCCGGCGATGCCCGCAGCGGTATTGCGGTCGCGCGCATTTTCGAGGCCAAGGGCCGGCCCAGCTTCAATCCATTGATCGTCCATGTGCCGGATACCGATGTCGCGCGGCGCTACGCTGTCTGGAGCGATGCGGCCGACCGCCTCGCCGCCGCTTTTTGGCCCGGACCGCTGACGCTGGTCCTGCCCCTGAAAGAGGAGTGTGGCCTCTCGCCCCTTGTCACGGCCGGTCAGGACAGTGTCGCGCTGCGCGTGCCAGCGCATGCGGCCGCCCAAGCCCTGCTGCGCGCCAGCGGCGCGCCCCTTGCTGCGCCCTCCGCCAATCCGTCAGGGCGCATCAGTCCGACACATGCCGATCATGTCCGCTTGGGCCTGGACGGGCGCATCGCGGCCATTCTCGACGGCGGGTCCTGCGGGGTGGGTGTCGAATCAACTATCATAGGTCTCACGGGCGCACCGACGCTGTTGCGCCCCGGCGGCCTGCCGGCCGAAATCATCGAGGCCGCGCTTGGCGGCTCGCTTGCGATCCCCGAGCCGGGCGGTGCGATCACGGCACCGGGCCAATTGTCATCGCATTATGCGCCCGCAGTTCCGGTAAGGTTGGAGGCTGAAACCATAGAGGAAGGCGAACTGCTGCTCGGGTTCGCCGGCACACCGGGTGCCGCGCTGGATCTGTCGGCCTCAGGGGATCTGGTCGAAGCAGCGGCAAACCTTTTTGCGCACCTGCATGCGCTCGACGCGCGCGGCGCCAAGGCCATCGCCGTTGCCCCGGTGCCCGACACGGGCTTGGGGCGCGCCATCAATGACCGTCTGCGCCGCGCCGCCGCACCGCGCTAATCGAGGCTGCGCGCCTCACTGATCAGCAAGATGGGAATGCCCGCGCGGATCGGAAAGGCGAGGTTGGCGCTGCGGCTGATCAGCTCGCCCGCTTCCGCGTCGTATTCCAGCCGCTGGTGTGTGTGCGGGCAGATCAACGCCTCCAACATACGCCGATCATGGGCCGGAGTTGCGGCATCGTCGCTCACTGCATTACCCCTTCGTCGTCGCCCCCGCGCATGGCAAACTCGATCAGCGTCATCAACGTCTCACGCCGAGTGCTCAGCGATGGCGCTTCCAACAGCGCCTGCTTGTCCTCCGGCTCAAATCCCAAAAGCATCGATAGCGAATTGATCAGCAATTCGTCGTCCGCTTCTTTGAGACTATCCCAGTCGGTTTGCAGGTCTTGGGCGTCAAAATACTGTGCCAGCGTTGCAAGGAAAGCCTCGCGATTGAACGCGCTGTCACTCTCCTCATCTCCCTGATCCCGCTCGAACCCGGTCCATGAGACGCGCGCGCGCCGATAGGGCGCAAAGCCCTCGACTTCTTCAAGCAGACGAAAGCGCGAAACCCCCGCCAAGGTGATCATGTAGCGACCATCCTCGGTTTCGGAGAACTGAGTGACACGTCCGGCGCAACCGATGGTCTGCAGGCCATGCCCGGCCCGGCCCGGCACCTTGTTGGGCTGGATCATCCCGATCAGACGCTCGGGCGTTTTCAGCGCGTCCTCCAGCATGGCCAGGTACCGCGGCTCGAACAGATGCAGCGGCAGCCGCGCGCGAGGAAGCAACAGCGCCCCCGGCAGCGGAAATATCGGAACGATGTCCGGAAGATCGATCTTGCGTGTCATGAGACTGCACTTAGCCCGCGCCCAAGGCCCGGCAAGCGTCGCCGGGGCGCTGCACAGGGCGCCTTACGCAAAAATCAGCGAGCTCAGTTTGCGGCGCCCGTTCAAAACAACCGGATCATTCGGCTTGAGCGCATCGAACACCGTGAAGAGCTGCGTTTTTGCCGCACCATCGTTCCAATCCGCATCACGGCGGAAAAGTTCCAGCAGATGATCGACGGCCTCTTCGCTCCGTCCCGCAGCGGCCAGCGCCAACGCCAGATCGTAGCGCGCCTGATGATTGCCCGGGTCAGCCTCGACCGCTGCTTCCAGATCGGCCACCGGGCCGGCATCCGCCGCCTGCCGGGCGAGGGCCAGCTGGGCATGCGCGGCCTCGATTTCGGGCTTGTCATGCAGATCCGCGGGCGCACCGTTGAGCACAGCCTCCGCCTGTTCCAGATCACCCGAAGCGATGTGCGCGCGCGCCATGCCGCCGAACGCGGCGGCATTGGCCGGGTCCTCGGCGGCGATGGCGGCAAAGACCTGAAGCGCACCCGCAGCGTCGCCCGCCTCCAGCATTTCATCCGCAGCAGTAATCGCCTCAGCAAGGCCGTCAGCTTCCGCGCCACCGGCCGCGCCACCCGAAGCCTCGACCACGCGGCCTATGAAGGCATCAAGCTCGGATGCCGGCACATTGCCCTGAAATCCATCGATCGGCTGCCCCTGCCAAAAGGCATAGACCGTCGGCAGAGACTGGATCTGCAACTGGCCCGCGATGGCCTGATTCTCGTCGACATTGACCTTGGCCATGCGCACAGCGCCCTTGGCCTTGTTCACTGCCGTCTCCAGTGCCGGTCCAAGCGTCTTGCACGGGCCGCACCACGGCGCCCAGAAATCAACGATCACCGGCACGGTGCGCGACATCTCGACCACCTCGGTCATGAAATCTGCCTCGGATACGTCCTTGATCAGATCTGTTGCGGGGGACTGGCCACCAAGTTCTATCATCTCGTCATGCCTCGCTCGCTGAATTGCGCGTTGCGCCATAAATGGCCCGGCATCACCGATGTTGCAAGGGCAGGCACCAAGCCCGCGCCCCGCTTTCATTGTTCTGAAAATACTCCAGGCCGCCGGGGGCGGCGCCCCCGGCGGCCCGCCAAAGCGCCTAAAGATCGAAGGTTGCGAAGACCGGCGCATGATCGCTGGGTTGCTGCCACCCCCGCGCGGCGCGCAGTACCCGGCTGGAATGCGCCGAGGCGGCTATATCACCCGTCGCCCAGACATGATCGAGCCGCCGGCCCTTGTCGGCGGCGTCCCAATCCTTGGCGCGGTAGGACCACCAGCTATAAAGCTGTCCCTCGGGAATATCGGCGCGGGTCACGTCGTGCCAATCGCCGGCCTCCATCGCATCCGACAGATGCGCCACCTCGATGGGCGTGTGGCTTACCACCTTCAACAGCTGCTTGTGGCTCCAGACATCATCCTCGCGCGGGGCGATGTTCAGATCGCCCACCAGGATCGATTTGGACAGGCCGCCATCCTTCGCCCAGTCGCGCATATCCGTCAGGTAGTCCAGCTTCTGGCCGAATTTGTCGTTCACCGCGCGATCGGCGACATCACCCCCGGCGGGCACGTAGAAATTGTGGATCGTCACGCCATTCTCCAGCCGCCCGGCGATATGGCGGGCGTGGCCCAGACCCGCGAAATCATGCGCGCCGATATCTTCAATGGGCAGTTTCGACAGGATCGCGACACCGTTATAGCCCTTTTGTCCACGGGCGATCATGTGGGTATAGCCCAGCGCGGCAAACTCTTCGGTCGGAATTTTATCGACCGGGCTCTTGCACTCTTGCAGGCACAGAACGTCCGGGCCTTCCTCGGACAAAAGCTTGCAGACCAGCGGCGCACGCAAGCGCACCGAATTGATGTTCCAGGTGGCAAGGGTGAAGGTCATCTGCGTCCGCTCCGCTCATTAAGTTGCGCGGACCCTATGCGCCGCGCCCCGCCGCGTCCAGACGCCGCCCCGGCCCGATTTTCAGGAACTGCCCGGACGGAGCGCCCGTTTGCCACTCACATTCCCAATCTTCGGAGACGAAACGATGAAACCATCAGTCCTTCCCTTCGCCGCCCTCGCCCTCACCAGTGCGCCTGCGCTGGCACAAGAGGCCAGCGGCACCATTACCGGAACGCTCGACTTGGCGGAGCGCAGCTGGAGCGTATCGGGCGCGGATGCGGCGCAGCCGAGCAGTTGGAGCGAGGCAGGCGATACGTTGAGCGTCACGATCTCCGCCACACCAAGCGCGGGCTCCACCGCCAGCGCCTCGCAGACCCTGATACTGGAATTCGATGCCGACGCCTCGGGCACCGCGCCTGCGGCGCAGGATCTGAGCGTGACCCTGAAAGAGCAGGGTGCGCCAGCCCCGCTGACAGCCGCGCCTGCCAATACCGATATCACCCTGACCGCGCTGAGCGTCGAAGGCACCGACATGGTGGTGACCGGCAGCTTCGTCGCCGTTTTGACAGACGGCAACGAGACCGAATTGGTGCCTGCGGATGCCGACGGCGCGGTCACAATGGACGGAAACTTTCAGGCGACCATTCAGCGACGGAACGGCGACGCCTCCTGACATATTTATGGCCAGCCGCCCCATTGATGCTGCGCCGCACAAAAAAAGACCCCGGCACATAGCCGGGGTCAGTCCAACAGGGAATGCATATTTCAATCACCGTATATGCGGACGGAAGCGACGCAGCCTAGGGGAGGCTGGTCCTGCCGAAACCCACCCGGCGCAAAAAGGTTCCGCATAAAAATGCACCCTCATGGCATCAGCCGATATCCACCGCTTTCCGTGACCAGAAGCCGCGCATTGGACGGATCCGGCTCGATCTTCTGGCGCAAGCGATAGATATGCGTCTCGAGCGTGTGAGTGGTCACGCCGGCGTTATATCCCCAGACCTCATGGAGCAGCACATCACGCGCCACCACACCATCGGTCGAGCGATAGAGGAATTTCAGTATATTGGTCTCTTTCTCGGTCAGGCGCACCTTGCGGCCGCCCTCGTCGATCAAAACCTTCAGCGCTGGCCGGAAGCTGTACGGCCCCAACTGGAACACCGCATCCTCAGACTGCTCATGCTGTCGCAGCTGTGCGCGGATCCGGGCCAGAAGGACGGGAAACTTGAACGGCTTGGTTACGTAATCATTTGCGCCCGCATCGAGGCCCAAGATCGTGTCGGCATCGCCGTCATGCCCGGTCAGCATGAGGATCGGGCTTTTGACACCTTGTTTGCGCATCAGGCGGCACAGCTCGCGCCCGTCGGTGTCGGGCAGGCCGACATCGAGGATGATCAGATCGTAATTTGCGTCCCGCGCATGTGTCATCGCCTCGGCGCCGGTGCCCGCCTCGAAGACGTCGAAATCCTCGGTCATGACCAGTTGCTCGCCCAGCGCCTCGCGCAGGTCCTCGTCATCGTCGACCAGCAGAATCTTCTTGAGTTGTGCCATTTCGCGGTCTCCTCACGTTTGCTTGATCTCTAGATGCGGGCCGGGCGCCGTAACGGCAAGGAATGCGACAGGCCGATCACGCCCTAGTGTAGCATAAAGGGCTTTTGTTTCATTTCTCTGTGAACGACACTGCGCGGGATCCGTTCCTAAAAGACTTTTCCCACCGATATGAGCCTGAAGCCTGACATCATCCACCTGCTGGCACGCGCACGCGCGGACCTTGCCATGGGCCTGCCCGTTGCGCTGTCCGGCGCTGAGGGTGCAGCCCTTGTCGCGGCGGCGGAAACCATCGAGGCGCCGCGCCTAGCAAGCCTGCGCGCGCTGGCGAATGAGACCGGGGGCGCCTTGTCGCTCGCCGTCACCGCGCGGCGGGCGGAGACGCTGAAGGCGCGGGCCTATGACAACGATCTTGCACGCCTCGTCCTGCCGAAGGATGCGGACCTGAAATGGATACGCGCCACCGCCAGCCCCGAGGATGATCTGGTTCAGCCGATGAAAGGCCCATTCCGCAGCCTGCGCGGCGGCGATGTGCGTCTGCACCGCCTGGCGCTGTCCCTGGTCAAGGCCGCGCGCCTTTTGCCCGCGATGCTGGTTCTGGACTGGCCGGGCGCCCCTGCCGCAGCGCGCGAGGCGGGTCTGACAATCCTGCCCGCAGAAGCCGCCGAGGCCGCAATGCGCCTTGCCAGCCCGCCCCACGGCGTCGTCAGCGCGCGTGTGCCAATTGTGGCCAGTCAAGCCGGGCGCGTGCATGTCTTTCGCCCCGAAGACGGCAGCGAAGAGCATTACGCCATAGAGATAGGCGCGCCGCCACGCGATAAACCTGTTCTCGCACGGCTGCATTCGGCCTGTTTTACCGGCGATGTTCTGGGCAGCCTGAAATGCGATTGCGGCCCGCAGCTGAATGCCGCGCTGATGCAGATGGGCGCCGCGGGTGCGGCCGTGCTTTTATACCTCAACCAGGAGGGGCGCGGCATCGGCCTTGCCAACAAGATGCGGGCCTATAGCCTTCAGGATCAGGGCTTTGACACTGTCGAGGCCAATCACCGGCTGGGCTTTGAGGATGACGAGCGCGACTTTCGCATCGGCGCCGGCATCCTGCGCAAAATGGGGTTCGGCGCGGTGCGCCTGATGACCAACAATCCCGCCAAGATCGAGATGATGCGTCGTTGCGGCGTGGAAGTGACCGAGCGCGTTCCCTTGATGGTCGGTGAGACTGCGCAGAACAGGGCCTATTTGGCCACCAAAGCGCGCAAATCGGGCCATATGCTTTAGTGGGAGGCGGCCCGCCACTGAGTATTTTTGCCAAGATGAACGAGGGGCGCGTTAACCATAACGGCGCACGAAATTCGCAATGATCCGGCGCGGGGCCGTGACGTTCGATGCGCGGCACATGGCGATCAGCGCATCCGCTTGATCGGGCGGGAAATAGCCGTGATGGCGGTAAATGCCGATGCGCTGCTCGAAGGCGGACGCGTCCGCCTCGGGGTGGAATTGCGTCGCGTAGATATTCTGCCGGTAGCGGACCATCTGATAGGGGCAATTCGGGCCCGAGACGAGATGTGCGGACCCCTTGGGAAGCGCCTCGAGCGCCTCCTTGTGGCCAACGAAAGCGTCGAAGCGGTCCGGCATGCCATCCAACAGCGGATCGGCGCGGCCTGCCTCGGTCAAGGTGCAATCGGCAGTGCCCACGGCCTCACCATAGCGCCCTTTACCCACGGGCGCGCCGAGGTGGGCGCCCAAGATGCCGATGCCGTAGCAGCAGCCGAGAAAGGGAACATCGCCCGCATCCACACGCGGTATGAGCGACAGGACCGCCGCCTCGATCCTTGCATGATCGGATGACTTTTCACCGGGCGCGTCGCTGACACACCCCGGACCGCCGCCGACGATAACACCCGCATATTCCGCCGGATCGAGCGCCTCCGGCAAAGGCTCGGCATCCAGGCGGATGCGGTGGGTGCGATCAGCCTCCAAACCGCCCGCCTGCAGAAAGGACGCGTATTCAGCGTCAGACGCGTCACGCTCGGGGCGCAGTTGCAGGATCAGGAACCGCTTCAATGCGCCTTGGCCCAGTTGGCGCCCTGCCCCGCATCCACAGTCAGCGGCACGCTGAGCTTGACCACCGGTTCCGCGGCGCTCTCCATCGCGTCGCGGGCCGCCTTGATCACGTCATCCACGGCGCCCTCATCGACCTCGAAGAGAAGCTCGTCATGCACCTGCAACAGCATCTTGCATGGCAAACCCGCGATCGCGTCCGGCATCCGGATCATCGCGCGGCGGATGACATCGGCGGCGGTGCCCTGAATGGGCGCGTTGATCGCCGCACGCTTGGCAAATCCGGCGCGCGGGCCGCTGGCGCCAATCTCGGGCGTGTGGATCTTGCGGCCAAAGAGCGTCTCGACGAAGCCATGCTTTTTCCCGAAGGCCACCGTGTCATCCATATAGGTGCGGATGCCGGGAAACCTCTCAAAATATCGGTCGATGAAGCCTTGCGCCTCGCCGCGCGGGATACGCAGATTGCGGGCCAGACCAAAGCCAGAAATCCCGTAGATCACGCCGAAATTGATCGCCTTGGCCTGGCGGCGGATCTCGGGGGTCATCTCGTCGATCGGGACGTTGAACATCTCGCTTGCGGTCATGGCGTGGATGTCCTGGCCGTCTTTGAAGGCCTGTTTCAGCGCGTTGATACCCGCCACATGCGCAAGGATGCGCAACTCGATCTGGCTGTAGTCAAGGCTGACCAGAACGCGGCCCTCGGGCGCGACAAAAGCCTCGCGGATGCGGCGGCCTTCCTCGCTGCGCACGGGAATGTTTTGCAGGTTCGGATCGGACGAGGCGAGCCGTCCGGTATTGGCGCCCGCCTGCTGGTAGGATGTGTGGACGCGGCCCGTATCCGGATCGATATGGTCCTGCAGCGCATCGGTATAGGTCGATTTCAGTTTCGAGATTTGGCGCCAGTCCAGCACGCGGGCCGGCAGCTCATACTCGGTCGCCAGATCCTCGAGCACGTCGGCGCCGGTGGCATAGGCGCCCGTCTTGCCACGCTTGCCGCCTTCGAGGCTCATCTCATCAAAGAGGATCTCACCCAGCTGCTTGGGCGAGCCGACATTGAACTTGCGGCCTGCGAGCTCGTGGATCTCCTCCTCCAGCTGCGCCATCTTCTGCGCGAAGGCGCCCGACATGCGGCTGAGCACATCGCGATCGACCTTGATCCCGTTCCGCTCCATATGCGCAAGCACGGGCACCAACGGCCGCTCCAACGTTTCATAGACGCGTGTCACCTGCGCGCGATGCAACTGCGGCTTCAGCACGGTCCAGAGGCGCAAAGTGATGTCCGCATCTTCGGCGGCGTATTTCACGGCATCGGCCACTGGCACGCGGTCAAAGGTGACGGCGGACTTGCCAGTGCCCAAGAGGGATTTGATCGGGATCGGCGTATGATTTAGATACCGCTCGCTGAGCGCATCCATGCCGTGTCCGTGCAGGCCCGCATGGAGCGCATAGGAAATCAGCATCGTGTCGTCGAAAGGCGACACCTCGATCCCGTAGCGCGCAAGGACCTTGGCGTCGTATTTCATGTTCTGGCCGATCTTGAGAATGCTCGCGTCCTCCAGCACCGGCTTGAGCGCGGCCAGCGCATCCTCCAGCGGCATCTGCCCCTCGGCCAGCGCGGCACTGCCGAAGAGATCGCCTTCCCCCTCGCCCTTGTGACCGAGCGGAATGTAGCAGGCCTGCCCCGGCTGCGTGGCCAGAGACACGCCTACCAGCTCGGCCTGCATTTCATTCAGCGATGTCGTCTCGGTATCGACGGCGACATAGCCCTGTGCGCGAATGCGCTTCAGCCAGATCTCCAGCGCATCCATGTCCTGCACATGCTCGTATGTCGACGCGTCGATCTCGGGCATTTCAGGCGCGTCCGCCTCGGGGGCGTCCTGTGGCGTGTCGTCGATCTCGGGTGGCTCGGCATCCATCGCTTCGGCAATGCGTTTGGTCAGGGTGCGGAATTCCATTTCGGCCAGAAAGCCCAGCAACACATCGGGGTCCGGATCGCGCACCTCCAGATCGTCGAGGCCGAAATCGAGCGGCGTGTCGCAATCAAGCTGCACGAGCTGGCGCGAGAGGCGGATCTGGTCGGCATGGTCGATCAAGGTCTGGCGGCGCTTGGGCTGCTTGATCTCCTCGGCGCGGGCCAGAAGCGTATCAAGATCTCCGTATTCGTTGATCAAGAGCGCCGCCGTCTTGATCCCGATCCCCGGCGCGCCCGGCACATTGTCCACCGAATCCCCGGCCAGAGCCTGCACGTCGACAACGCGGTCAGGCCCGACGCCGAACTTCTCCTCGACGCCCTCGACGTCGATCAGCCGGTTCTTCATCGCGTCCAGCATCTCGACCCCGCCGCCGACCAGCTGCATCAAATCCTTGTCGGAGGAAATGATTGTCACGCGCCCGCCCGCCTTACGGGCCTGCACCGACAGCGTGCCGATGATATCGTCGGCCTCGTACCCCTCGACCTCCTTGCAGGCGATGTTGAATGCCTCGGTTGCGCGCCGCGTCAACGGGATCTGCGGGCGCAAATCCTCGGGCATCGCTTCGCGGTTGGCCTTGTACTCGGGATACAGATCGTTGCGGAACGTATGGCTACCCTTGTCGAAGATCACGGCGACATGCGTCGGCGCATCCGATCCGTTGTTTCCCTCGACATAACGCTGCAGCATGTTGCAAAAGCCCGACACCGCCCCAATAGGAAGGCCGTCGGATTTCCGCGTCAGTGGCGGCAGCGCGTGATAGGCGCGAAAGATGAAGGCCGAGCCGTCGATCAGATGCAGATGGCACCCTTTTCCGAATGACATGGCGATGCCTCCTGCGTTACGCGCTATCAGTGTTTTTTCTTGGTCTAAATACCCAATTCCTGGTCTCTCAACCAGCGGGCGGGCAAAGGATCAGACCTTGCCCTCAAAATCGCGGTGGATCATCCGGGCGTCGCAATAGGGGCATTCGACCCAGCCACGATCCTGCGGGATCTGCAACCAGACGCGCGGATGACCAAGGCCCGGCCCGCTGCCGTCACAGGCGATGCGATATTCATCCACGATGCGCGTCTCTGGCGGTTTGGTCACCATCTGGGCGTTTCCTTTTGCCGGCACTTCCACTACGCCCCTCTATATGATGGAACGGCACGGCAGGGGCAAGGGCACCATGGCAGCGAATGCGATCGAAATCCGGAACCTCCGCAAGACTTATGGCGGCGCAAAAGGCGCTCACGAGAAGGAGGCGCTGAAGGGCATCGATCTCGATATTCCGGCCGGCTCCGTCTTTGGCCTGCTGGGCCCCAACGGGGCAGGCAAATCGACGCTGATCAACATCCTGGCTGGCCTCGTGATCAAAACGGCGGGCACCGCCAAGATCTGGGGCTTCGATCAGGACGTGAACCCGCGCCAGAGCCGCGCGGCCATCGGCGTCATGCCGCAGGAGCTGAACCTCGATCCGTTCTTCACGCCGCGCGCGGCGCTTGAGGTACAGGCCGGGCTCTATGGCGTGCCCAAATCCCAGCGCCGCAGCGACGAAATCCTGGAACTGGTCGGCCTCGAGGACAAGGCGCATGCGTATGCGCGAACGCTCTCGGGCGGGATGCGCCGCCGGCTCCTCTTGGCCAAGGCACTGGTCCATAACCCCCGTATCCTCGTGCTGGACGAGCCGACGGCAGGCGTCGATATCGAGCTGCGCCAGATGCTGTGGGAAAACGTGCGCAAGCTGAATGACGAGGGAATGACCATCATTCTCACGACGCACTATCTCGAGGAAGCCGAGGAGATGTGCGACGAGATCGCCATCATCAACCACGGCGATCTGGTGGCGCGCGACACCACATCGAACCTTCTGGCGCAGCTCGACACGCGCAGCATGGTCATCATCCCCGACGGCGAGGTCAGAACCCTCCCCGAGACGCCCGGAATCGAGGTCACGCGCCGTGATGGCGGGGCGCTCTCGTTCAGCTACAGCGCCGGGCAGGTCAGCGCCGAGGCGGTTCTGGCCGCCGTGCGGGATGCGGGCATCCGCATCCGCGACGTGCGCACTGAGCAGGCCGACCTTCAGGACGTTTTCCTGGAACTGACACGCAGTCGTTAGGGTTCTGGCGGCAGTATCCCATCGCCCGCCAGGAGGACCGCCGCCATGCCCAGATCCGCGCAGAAAATGACCGCCGCCGAGTGGGGAGACGCCTCGCATCTCTGGAAGGGCCGCTTCGAGGGCCGCGATCTGAATACCGGGGTGACGGTCCTCTTCTTCTCGACCGAGGATGTCGGCGCCGGCCCATCGTGGCACGTCCATCCCTATGACGAGGTCTTCATCGTGCGAAAGGGCCGCGCCCGCTTTACCATCGGAGACGAAAAAATCGACGCCGAGGCGGGCGATATCCTGATGGGCCCCGCCAAGGTGCCGCACAAGTATGAGAACCTTGGCCCCGGCCCGCTTGAGACCACCGACATTCATCTTAGCGAGCGATGGATCCAGACGGATCTGGACGATCCGGAGCTAGCCTAAATCGCGCCCCTCGGGGCCGGAATAGGCCCGCTCGACACGGGCAACGCGCAGCTCGTAATGGTCATACCACCGGGCGATCCCGTGCTTTTGCGCCGCCACATGCTGCGCCTCGGCCTTCCAGGCCAGGATGCTCGCCTCGTCTGCCCAATAAGATACGGTGATGCCCAGCCGGTCATCGCCCCGCGCGGTTTCGGCGCCAAGGCAGCAGGGCTGCGCCAGTGCCAGTGCGAACATCGTCTCGCCCATCGCGGCGTATCCGGCGTCGGCTTCGCTCAGATGGCTGGTAAAGATCACCGCGTAATAGGGTGGCTTCGGGGTGCGGGCAAAGCCGCCCGCGCCGCTCATCCCTTGGCCAAAAGCCCGCCCAGCGGACGGCCGCCCAGAACATGCATATGCAGATGCGGCACCTCCTGCGCGCCATGCGGCCCGGCATTCGAGATGACGCGAAAGCCGCCCTCGCCGCCCGCACCGTTCAGCCCGCAGATGCGGCACACCTCACCGATGGCGCGGCTGAAATCCGCGATCTCGGCATCGCTCGCCTCGGCGGCGAAATGGTCATAGCTGACGTAAGCGCCCTTGGGGATCACCAGCACATGCACCGGCGCCTGCGGCGAGATGTCCTTGAACGCAAGGCAATGCGCGCTCTCGTAGACCGTGTCATTGGGGATCTCGCCCCGCAGGATCTTGGCAAAAATGTTCTGGTCGTCATAGGCGTAGGCCATAGGGATGTCCTCAGTCAGCGAAAAGATGGTCGGTGCGCGCGATGCTCAGCGCCTGCTCATGCCCGATGCTCAGGAATTTCGAGATCGGCACGGCGTTCTCTTCGTCGCTGTCGGTCTCGCGCATGATATAGTGGTGTTCAAACTCGGCATCGCGGATCTTGTCGCTCTCGAAGGTCGTCTCCCCCCGGATCGTGGGCAAGAGCCGCTCGAGCGTCTCGTTCGATGTCTGCTCGCCCGCCAGCCCGACGCGCATTGCGTGGCCGATGAGATATTCGTCGGTGAAAACGCACTGGATTTCCAGAAGTCGCGTGGTCGAGCGATCGCCGCAGAAATCCTCGAGCAGGTCCAGATTGCCAGGGTCCATGCAGACGATCATCCGGTCGGTATCGTGGTAGTCGAACAGCATGCGCATCAATGCCCGGCGGTGGCGCGTCCGCTTGCCCAAAGTCGCCTGAATGCCGCCCAGATCAGGCAGATCCGTACCTTCCTCGTTGAAAAGATACTCGGTCGCCGGCACGTTGGTAACTTGACGAACGCGCTGCAGCAGGCGTTTGGCGACATGCCACTTCTTGCAGACCACGATCATCAATTCGCGATGCCGGCCCAGCGTGCTCTCTGCCTCCCAGAACCGGCTGGCGAAACGCCGCCCGATCCGGCCGCGGCCGGTGAGGAACTTGAAGAGGCTGCGCCCCTCGTTCGAGATCTTGAATTCGGCGCTATCATCCGCATAAAGCGCGGCGAGGCGCGCCTTCAGCTCGGTCGCCTCGGGGCTGATCTTGCGCGCGAAAAGAAAATCCTGCCCCAAAAGCAGATCGTAATGATCGTTATAGAACGTCTGAGGCATCCCGTAATCGGTGAACATCAGAAAGGTCAGCGTGCGGGCGCGGATCTCGGAGGCGGGCACGATATGGCGCACCAGCGTCTGAAAAAACGTCTCATCCGGGATCCATGTGGTCCTAAAAAACCGCATGACATCGCGCCGCTGGCGGGTAAAGTCGAGGATCCACTCGATCGTGCGCCGCCTCAGGCACCACCATTGGCTACCGATCTGAATCTGAATATCGCGTGGAATCTGCCGTTTCAGGCCAAGCCGCCGCTGTAGGTGAAAGGACGTCTCGAACAGCCACTTGTGTTTGCGCTCGTTAAAGAAGTGGCGATAGATCAGCCGCTCTTCCTTCATGCCGGTCTTGATCCAGTCGCTCTCGAAATAATCGAAGCTCTCGATGTAATCTACGTCCTCGGCATCAAGAAACTCATGCGCGTAACGCGCCGATTTGATCGCGGCGCAATCACCCGACAGCATGTAGAAATGCGTGGCCCGCGGAAAGGCGCGCACCGCTGCCTCGACCGCAAGCAGCGTCGCCTCGACAAGGCTCCACTCGCCCCACCCGCATTTGATGCGCTTCTTTGCAAAGCAGACGTTGGGATTGGCGCGCAGGGCCTCTTTGATCTGGCGAAAATGCGCCGGATTGGCGCGCCCGTCGAAATGGATCGAAATGCAATCACCCGCCGCCGTCAGCATCTCGGCCTGCGCGATAACGGCCGCCGGATCCTTGTGGCACAAAAGTATGTAGGCAATTTTCGCCATTTGGGAAACAGACTACCCCTTGTTCCGCCGATTGTTTACAGTGATAATCTTGATCGCGCGTTGATGAAACAGCAATAATTCTGTTTTATCACCCGAAAGAACAATAAGTCCTGAACGGGACACCAGAGGTTTGGCAAAGGGCGGCGATCATGGGGTTTCCCGGCACATGGATGACGACCAGCGAAAGCGTGGTCTATCGCGTGGTTCCCAAATGCGCCTGTTCGACCATCGGCCAGATCATGTATTACTCCGATCATGGCGAATTCTTCGACGGCGATATCCATGATGCCAAGGGCGGCATGCACAAATGGGCGCTCGACGAAAGCCAGGCGCGCATCGCGGCCAACGTGAAATCGCACCAGTCCTATGCCTTTACCTGCGTGCGCAACCCATACACCCGGATCCTCTCCAGCTTCTTCGACAAGATCTGCGGCATTCAGCGCAACGGCAAGCGGTATCGCGGCAAGCTGGTCCCGCTCTTGGTGCAGAAATACGGAATCGAAGTGGGCGGGGACGACGGCAAACAGGAGTTCGATCAGATCGCCAGCTTCCGGCGCTTCCTCCTTTTCGCGCGCGACACCATCCGCTGGCGCCGCCCGATGGAGCCTGACATCCACTGGTCCGCCATGTCGGGCCATGTCAGCACCTTCATCGTAAACGGCGGCACTTACGATCGCATCTTCTGGACCGAGAAGTTCAACGACGGCATGCAGGATGTACTCAGCGCGATCGAGACACCGCACGAAGTCGATCTGAAGGCCATCCCCCGCTTCAACGAGAGCGAGGGCCATGGCCCCAAACGCGCCCACCCGGTCGAGGACTATTTCGACGATCTGTCGATGCATCTGGTCTTTGAGATCTACAAACAGGATTTCGAGCTGTTCAAATACGATTTCGCCAATCCAGCGAGCAAGATGCCGACCGGCGAGATCGATCTGGAAGAGGTCCACGCCAAGCTGGGCGAGTAGCGCGAACCGGCCCGCTTTGGGCAAAGGACGTATTGGGTATTTTCACCAAGAAAAGCCGCTAAGCGTTTCTTAACCATCCTTTGCGAGATTGACAGATGCGGTACAGGCTGGGGAGCCGATGACCGCCCAAGGAAAAGCCGCGCCCCGCTTTGGTTTGCACCCGCGACAGTCGGGCCGACGCCAGATCGGGTCGCGCACTTCCAACTTCATCTTGGCAAAAATACTCAAATTCCGGCGCAGCCAGAGGCGCGCCGGATCATACCAGCCCCTCGGCAGCAAAGAGCGCCTTCACATCGGTTTCGGGCCGGGCGCCGTAATGGCCGATCACCTCGCCTGCCGCGATGCAGCCCATGCGCCCTGCCACATCCAGCGGCGCGCCCGTCGCAAGGCCGTAGAGAAAGCCGGCGGCGAATTGATCCCCGGCGCCGGTCGTATCGACGGGATCGGCGCGCGTCACATCGACATCTATGCGCTTGCCCTTCTCGATGATGATGACCCCGGCACCCGAGCGGGTGCAAATGACGAGATCGCAATCCTCGCAGGCCCGGGCCAGCGCATCCTCAAGCTGGCGCTCCTCGTAGAGCGAAGCCCATTCGTGTTCGTTGCCGATCACGTAATCGAGACCGCCGATCAGCGCACGGAAATCCGCACGGTGCCGGTCGACACAGAACGGGTCGCTGAGCGAAATGCCTGCCTTGCCCCCCGCCTTGCGACAGGCGGCGGCGGCGTCCGCAAGGGCTGTCTTTGCGTCGGGCTTGTCAAAGAGGTAGCCTTCAAGCAGCAAGAGACCCGCCGCTTCGGCCACGCCCGCCGGCACGTCATCGGGGCCAAGCTCGGTTGAGATGCCCAGATACGTGTTCATCGAGCGCTCGCCATCGGGCGACACGAAAATCATGCAGCGCGAGGTGGGTAAGGCGCCATTCGGTGCCGGCGGATTTACGAATTCGGCACCGAGCCGCGTTAGGTCATGTGCGTAGCTGCGCCCCAGCTCGTCGTCTCGGACGCGCCCGACAAAACCGGTCTCAAGGCCCAGCGCGGCAAGGCCCGCTATGGTATTGGCCACCGAGCCGCCCGCGCTTTGCGCACGGTTCGCCATTGCGGTCAGCAGCTCTTCGGCGCGGGCGGCGTCGATCAACTGCATGACGCCTTTCTCTATGTCCATGCGGTCCAAAAAGGCATCGTCGCTGCGGCAAATCACGTCGACAACGGCGTTTCCGATACCGACGGCTTGGTACTTGGTCATTGGGTCTTGTCCTCGTAGGGGCAGAGATCGCGGATCAGGCAGGTCGGGCACATGGGCTTGCGCGCCTTGCAATGGTAGCGCCCGTGCAGGATCAGCCAGTGATGCGCGTGGTTCTGGAAATCGGCGGGCACATGATCCTCGAGCGCGCGCTCGACCGCGACCACGTCCTTGCCGGGGCAGATGCCGGTACGGTTGCCGACGCGAAAGATATGCGTGTCGACCGCCTGCGCGGGCATGCCCCACCACATGTTCAGCACGACATTCGCCGTCTTGCGCCCCACCCCCGGCAATGATTGAAGCGCGGCGCGGCTATTGGGCACCTCGCCGCCGTATTCATCGACCAGTATCTGGCTCAGCTTCATCACATTCTTGGCCTTCTGGCGGTAGAGGCCGATGGTCTTGATATGCTCGGTCACGCCTTCGAGGCCCAGATCCAGCATCTTCTGCGGCGTATCGGCCACGGCAAACAGACCGCGCGTCGCGCGGTTGACGCCCGCGTCGGTCGCCTGTGCGCTCAGCGCGACGGCCACGACCAGCGTATAGGCGTTCACATGCTCCAGCTCGCCCTCGGGCTCGGGCTGGGCCTCCTGGAACCGCTCGAAGATCTCGCGGATCGTGTGGTAGTCAAGTTGCTTGCTCATCGCGGCAGGGTATGGCGGGATTTCGGGCTTTGCGCAACATTCGGGTCGCGGGGGCGCAGCGCGGAGCATAGGATCATCTGCAACGAAAGGATGGCCGCGATGAACATGCATACCGAACAGAGCTATCATTTCAACGTCATGCGCCGCGCGATCGAGGTGATCGACGCGGGCGGGCCGGGCATGACGCTGGATGTGCTGGCGGCCGAAATGGGCATGAGCGCCGCGCATTTCCAGCGCCTTTTTTCGGCCTGGGCGGGCGTGTCGCCCAAGCGCTATCAGCAGTATCTCACGCTGAACCATGCCAAGGCGCTTCTGGCCGCGCGGCACACCACGCTCGCGGCGGCGGATGAGGCGGGCCTGTCGGGCACCGGGCGGCTGCATGACCTCTTCGTCCGGTGGGAGGCGATGAGCCCCGGCGATTTCGCGCGCAAGGGCGAAGGCCTCACCATCCATTGGGGCTGGTTCGACAGTCCCTTCGGCCCTGCGCTGGTCATGGGCACCGATAAGGGCATCTGCGGCATCGGCTTTGCCGCCGAGGCGGGGACCGAGGCCACGATGGAGGATCTGACCGGACGCTGGCCCGGCGCCACCTTTGTCGAGGATCAGGTGCGGCTGCGGCCTTGGGCGCTCGCGGCTTTCGGCGCCGAGCGGAACGAGGCTGCGCCACTCTACCTCATAGGGGCGCCCTTTCAGATCAAGGTCTGGGAAGCGTTGCTCGCCATCCCCTCGGGGCATGTCACCACCTATTCCGACATTGCCGAGGCCATCGGCCATCCACGCGCCGTGCGCGCCGTCGGCACCGCCGTGGGGCGCAACCCGATCAGCCTGCTGATTCCGTGCCACCGCGCCCTGCGCAAATCGGGGGGCCTTGGCGGCTATCACTGGGGCCTGCCGGTCAAGCGCGGCATCCTCGCCTGGGAGGCGGCGCGCGCCGAGGCGTGATGCGGCGTTTTGCGCGGATTACTGCCGATTCTCACGGAAAACTGTATTGGGCATCGCGGCGCGCCTGCCTATAGTCGCGCCCAAGTCCCGTTTCATCGGGCATCAACCAAGAGGCGATACTTCATGATCCGAGCAAACAAACCCCTCCTTTGCGTCGCAGGCGCGGCCCTGATGCTGACTGCGGCCTGCGAAGGTCCTGGCAACCTGCAAGGCACGGGCGCTGCGCCCAACCGCACGCAGCAGGGCGCGCTGATCGGTGGCCTCGCGGGCGCCGTGACTGGCGCCGTTGCCAGCGACAAGAAAGGCAAAGGCGCGCTGATCGGCGGAGCCATCGGCGCACTGGGCGGCGCAGCCATCGGCAACGCGCTGGACAAACAAGAGGCCGAATTGCGCCGCGATCTGGAGAATGACCGCGTTCGCATCAACAACACCGGCGACCGCCTGATCGTGACCCTGCCCGAGGACATCACCTTCGCCGTTGACAGCGCGCAGGTGAATGGTGCTCTGCGCGGCGATCTCTTTACGGTCGCCGAGAGCCTGCGCAATTACCCCGGCAGCAATGTTCAGGTCATCGGCCATACCGACAATTCCGGCTCCGCCGCCTATAACCAGGAGCTGTCCGAGCGCCGCGCCAACGCGGTCGCATCCGTACTGCGCGAAGGCGGCGTCGGCGGCGCACGCATCAACACCTTCGGCCGGGGCGAGGACCAGCCCATCGCGTCCAACCTGACGCCCCAAGGCAAGGCCCAGAACCGCCGGGTCGAGATTGTCATCCTGCCGACGCAGTAAGACATCGCGCGAGGCGGGTCTGTCCTGCCTCGCGGTTTTTGCCCCATGATCACCATTCTGCGCATGCGCCCCAATGATGCCGCCAGCCTCGCGCGGCTCATGCACCGCGCGGTGCATGACGGGGCCAGCCCGGATTACACGCCCGAGCAGCTTACCGCGTGGTCGCCCGAGCCGATGGATCCCGGAGCCTTCCTGATGCGGCTGGCGGATGGCCGCGCCGTCTGGGTGGCCTTCGACGCCGATGCGCGCGCCTGCGGCTTCATCGAGTTGACGCCGCGCGGTCATATAGACCTTTTTTATTGCCACCCCCGTGGAAGAGGTATCGGCGGCGCGCTCTATGCCGCCCTCGAGGCCGAAGCACGCGGGCGCGGCCTCGGTCGCCTCACCGTCGATGCCAGCGAGGGCGCGCGTGCGTTTTTCCTGCGGGAGGGTTTCGAGTGCCATGGCAGCCGCGCGGTCCTGCGCAACGGAACGCAGCTGCACAACTATGCAATGTCGCGCATTCTGGACCTCGACGCCGAAGCCACGCTTTCTTGACGCTAGGACGCCTTCGATATACCCGATTGGCCGACCCGATCATGCAAAGGACGCCCCCACATGAGCACCCCTTCCCTTCTCATCCTCGCCGGTGACGGCATCGGCCCCGAAGTCATGGCCGAAGTGACCAAGATCATCGGCTGGTATGGCGACAAGCGGGACATGCCCTTCGATATTTCAGAGGATCTGGTGGGCGGATGCGCCTATGACAAGCACGGCACACCCCTGCATGATGACACGATGGCCAAGGCGCAGGAGGTGGACGCGGTTCTGCTGGGTGCCGTGGGCGGACCGAAATACGACGATCTGGATTTCTCGGTGAAGCCCGAGCGCGGCCTGCTGCGCCTGCGCAAGGAGATGGACCTTTTCGCCAACCTGCGCCCGGCGCAATGCTTTGATGCGCTGGCGGATTTCTCGTCGCTGAAGCGCGATATTGTCGCGGGCCTCGACATCATGATCGTGCGCGAGCTGACCTCCGGCATCTATTTCGGCGAGCCGCGCGGGATCTTCACCGAGGGCAACGAGCGCGTCGGCATCAACACCCAGCGCTATACCGAGTCCGAGATCGACCGCGTCGCGCGCGCCGCCTTCGAGCTGGCCCGCCGCCGTGGCAACAAGGTCTGCTCGATGGAGAAGGCCAATGTGATGGAGAGCGGCATCCTCTGGCGCGAGGTCGTGACCAAGGTGCATGCCGAGAGCTATCCCGACGTGCAGCTGTCGCATATGTATGCCGATGCGGGCGCGATGCAGCTGTGCCGCAATCCCAAGCAGTTCGACGTCATCGTGACCGATAACCTCTTTGGCGATCTTCTGTCGGATGCCGCCGCGATGCTGACCGGCTCGCTTGGCATGCTGCCTTCGGCCAGCCTCGGCGCGCCGATGGCCAATGGCCGCCCCAAGGCGCTCTACGAGCCGGTCCATGGCTCGGCGCCGGATATTGCGGGCCAAGGCAAGGCCAACCCCATCGCCTGCATCCTCAGTTTCGCCATGGCGCTGCGCTACTCCTTTGATCAGGGCGCCGAGGCCGACCGGCTGGAGCGCGCGGTGGAAAAGGTGCTGGCCGATGGCGCGCGCACGCCCGATCTGATGGGCCCCGAGGGCGGCACGCCGCTGACCACGGCGCAGATGGGCGATGCGATCATCGAGGCGCTGAACGCCAGCCTCTAAGCGCTTGGCGGCGCCGGATCGTCTCCGGCGCCGGTCATTTGAGGGATTGCAAAGCGCGCGCCCCTCGTCTATCGCTCGCGCCACGGTCGGGCTGTAGCGCAGCCTGGTAGCGCACCTGCTTCGGGAGCAGGGGGTCGGAGGTTCGAATCCTCTCAGCCCGACCAATTTCTCCAAATTCTGCATCGGAACCTCTTGCGCCATATATTGGTTGGCAGGCACGTTTACCGCTGCGAGGAGAGATCTAATGGCCAGCCGCACCGACCACCTGAACCGCTGTATCGAACTGGCCGAAGAGGCGCTGAACGCCGGTGACGCGCCATTCGGGTCGGTCTTGGTGGATGCGGATGGCAAGGTCTTGCGCGAGGCCCGCAATCGCGTGAACACCCATGATGCCACGGACCACCCCGAGATCGAGCTGGCCCGCTGGGCCGCGCAGAACATGGCGCCCGAGGCCCGCCGCGCCGCCACTGTCTATACGTCTGGCGAGCATTGCCCGATGTGCTCTGCCGCGCATGGCTGGGCCGGGCTGGGGCGCATCGTGTTTATCCATTCGACCGGCCAGCTGACCGAGTGGATGGCCGAATTCGGCGCCGAAAAAGGCCCCGTCACGCAGCTGGGCATCGACAAGATCGTACCGGGAATTGAGACGGAAGGGCCGATCCCGGAACTGGCTGCCAAGATGCGCGCGCTTCACGCCCGCGCCCAAGGCGTTACGCCCTAAAACGACGGAATCAGGTAGAGGCCAAGCGCCCCTAGCATGAAAAGCGTTAGCGACAGGTTGAACCCGCGCCGCCAAGACGGCGCATCCGCAAGCCCGAGATAGCGAGACAGGATCAGCCGCGCCTTCATCAGCGCAAGAAACAGGACGATGGCGCCAGCGATGCGCGCGTCATAGCCCGCGGTGATTGCGGCGGCAGCCAGCGTGCTGACTCCGCTCAAGACGATGAGCGTCAGCCATGCGCGGGTGAGGATATCGGGGCGCGTCATGCTCATGCCAGAAGATAGACGATCGGAAAGAGCAGGACCCACACGAGGTCGACCATGTGCCAAAACGCGGCGCCCATCTCGATATTGTCGGGCGCGTCGCGCCATGCCACCAGCAACAAGAGGATCACCCCCGCCACGACATGCGCGGCGTGAAAGCCGGTTAGCAAGTAGTAGAACATGAAAAATGGGTGCGTGTCGTAATTGATGCCCTTGGCGGCCTTGTCAGCGTATTCAGCGCCCTTGATCACAAGGAAGACCACGCCCAGCGCCGCCGCCGCCGCCAGCGCAAGACGCGCAGCGCCCCGCCGCGCGGCCTGCCTGAATTGCAGGGCGCGCGCCGCCAGATAGCCGCTGGTGATCAAGACCACCGTGTTCAGACCGGCGCCGGTACGGTCAAGATGCTGCTGCGCCTCGGCAAAACCCGCCGGATCTGTCAGGCGCACCGATAGAAACGCGCCAAGGCCCGCACCAAACACCAACAGTTCGCTGATGATCAGCACCCACATCAGAAAGTCACCCGGCAGCTCTTCCAGGATGCTGGGTTCAGCTTGTTCGCTCATGGTGACACTTTCTCGATTTTCGGATCATGCATAGTTCGGCCAGAGTCTAGCTCATAGCGCGACAAGATGGTTGTCCCACATCAACCCCGAATGATTCCGCGCCCCCGCATGGCGGCCCATGCGGCGCAATGCCCCCGTGCCTGACGCAATCAAAAGCCCACCGGTGCAAGGCGCCACGCCGCAGGCGTCTTGCACCTGCTCACTCTGCTGCAGTCGTGCGGTTTCCACAGAATAGACCTGTACCAGCCTACCTCTGGGCGATGTGATTGCCACGTCGCGCTGACCGGCGCCAAAGGCGACACTGCCGACATATCCGCGCATGGCCAGCAATGCGTCCTCGGGCGTATCACACAGCCGCATGACATCCCCGCGCCGATGCAATCCAACCAGCGCTGGCCCGTCCTCGTCACCTTGCCATTGCAGGCCGAAGGCAACCGTGCCGTCATGCGACACGGCAAGATGCCGTATCGAACCCTTATGCATCTCGGGCGGCAGGGCGGCACTGTCGGTCACGCGGCCCTCGTCGATATAGCTGAGGTTGGGCTGCATCCACGGGATGTTCAGCTCGGTCCGGCCCGTATCGGGATGGGTCTCGATCCCGCCATTTGCCACGACCAGAGTATCGCGCCCCGGCATCCGCCGCACCTCATGCGGGCCGGTGCCGCCGCTATCGAATTCACCGGCGCGAGCGTAGCCGCGCTCCGCGTCCCAGACACCGATCACACCCCGCGCGGAGGCATAGTCATTCTCGGTGGTGTAAAGCCAGCGGCCATCCAGCGAGAAGGCGCCGTGCCCGTAGAAATGCCGTCCCTCCGGCGCCGAGAGCTCAGCCGTCTGCCGCCCGGCGGCGCAGTCGATCACAACGGCGAATGTACCGGGGCGACGCGCGAAGGCCACCGCTTCGGGGCGCGCGGGATGGGCGGCAGCAGCATGACCGCGCCCCGGCAGCGGCAGACGGAACCTCAGTTCCAGATCATCCCCGATGCCGCAAAGGACGAAACCACCATCCGGCATGCCCGCCGCGGACAGCCAGCGCGGCGCGCCCGCATCCGCCCATGTGGCGCGCGGCACCAATCCAGTGCCAACAAGCCCGGCCAGAAATCCGCGGCGGCTGGTCATCGCGTCAGTCTCCATCCAATGCGTTGAAACCCGCCGCCACACCCAATTCAGGCCCCAGTTCGCTCTGTACCGTTTCGCGTACCCGGTCGATCTTTTGCCGCAATACCTCGACGCGCAGGCGGGCCGCAGGCTCGGACACGCCCGCGAACACCGGATCCTGCAGCGCCCCGGCATCCTCCCGCGCAGCCTCGAAGCCGGAGGTGAGCCGCGCCTGAAGATCCTCATCATCCCCCGCCAAGCGCCGCGCAAGATCCTCGAGCGATGCAAGCGAAAGGCGCACATGGCGCAAGGAGCGTCCCGCGCGCCATGCCTCGGCCCGCTTGGGATGCGGCGCATCGAACGTGCCAAGAGGCCGGCCCAGCCGCGTGTCCGAGGTGAATTCCAGCCCGTAGGTCAGCGCCTTGAAAAGCTCCTGCAGCGCCTCGGCATCGCTGCGGTAGGGGCTGCCTTCGGCGCCGGAATTGCGCAGCGCGTCCGCATACCCACCTTGCCAATCGGCCAGAATGTCGGCGGCAAGTTTCGCGGTATCGGCCGCGATGACCTGCATCAGTGCGCAGCGATACTGCGCATCTCCCAGCGCGGCGATCTCGGGATCGAACAGCATCATTTCCAGCGCATAGAAACCGCGTGCCGCAATCGACACTTCCGCATATCCTTCTGCCGCCTCAACAACGGGATCTGCATCCGCGATCAGCCCGCGCAGGGTGCGCGGCGTGATCCCGCGCGTATCGGGCCAAAAGGCCAGCGCGAAGGCGCGGTCCTCCATCTCAGTCGGGCCAAAGCGCAGATGGCTGGCCGCAACCCAGGCATCGAAGGCGGCCGCGTAGGCGGCGCGCAGGGCCGCATCCTCGCGGTCACAGGTCTTGGACGCGGCGGCGCGCAACTCTGCGCTCGTCTCCGCCAATGCCGCGAACCGAGGCAGAATATGCGCATCCACGACCTCCTCGGCAATACTGCGCGCCTGAGCGGATGCGGCAGCTGGAGCACAGAGGGCAAGCGCCAAGGCGATGTGGCGCGCGGCGGACGAAAGGCTGAACATCAAAGGCTCTCCAGATATCGGATCAGTGCGGCGCGGTCCTCGGGCGGCATTTGGGCGACGGTATCGCGTGCCGCCTCAGCCTCGCCGCCATGCCACAGGACCGCCTCCAGCAAAGAGCGCGCGCGCCCGTCATGCAGAAAATAGGTATGCCCGCTGACACGCTCGGTCAGGCCGATACCCCAAAGCGGCGGCGTGCGCCACTCGCGCCCCGTGGCGCGGGCCTCGGGGCGGTTATCGGCCAGCCCCTCGCCCATGTCATGCAGCAGCATGTCCGTATGCGGCCAGATCAGCTGAAAGCTCTGGGCGGGCTGATCGTCAAGCCGGTGGGTCACGAATTTGGGCGTGTGGCAGGCGGCGCAGCCGGTGCTGTGAAACACCTCTTTGCCGCGCAAAACCTCGGGGTCGTCCACATCCCGCCGCGCGGGCACCCCGAGATTCTGGCTGTAAAAGGTGACCAGATCCAACCCTTCGGCATCAACTTCGAAGTCACGCGCATCCCCGTCGCCATGCGGCGCGTTCTGGCAGGCATCCTGAATGGTTGTGCATTCGCCGAAGGGATCGGCAAAGAGAGGATTCGATATGCCGATATCCCCGGCAAAGGCCCCGGCGCTTTGCTCGCGCACAGTTGGCGATCCGGCCTTGAGGCCGAACCGGCCCAGCATCGGCATGTCGTATTCGGCGGACCAGACGATGTTCGCGCGCCCCGATATGCCATCGCCATCCGCATCGTCAGGGTCGGCCAGCGCCAGGATATCCACCGCCGGAATTGCCTCGAGCAGACCCAGCCCGATCATCTGCGGCGCGACGCGCGGGCTCAGCATCGCTTGCGGGTGCAGCGGGCCATATCCCAGATCGGCGGCGGTATAGGTAGGCGCGCGCAGGCTGGCCGTCTCGCCGCCCGAAAGAGCCACGGGTATCTCGGTATACCGGATCGCCAGTCGGTATTCGGCGGGGATGCCGGGTAGCGCGAAATCCTGCAGCTGGGTGCCGTAGGTCGGGTCCGGCGCGGTGCCCAGATACTCCTCGATCTCGGTCATCCTTGCAGCATCATCGGGGATCGAGATGCGCAGGAACATCGACACGGCGCTCTGCTCGCCCAGCTCGGGTGGGTGGCCGCGCCCATCTTTGATATGGCAGCTCTGGCAAGAGCGCGCATTGTAAAGTGGCCCCAACCCATCGGAGGCCAGCGTGGACGACGGTGAGGACACCCAGAGTTTGCGAAAAAGGCCATTGCCGACCTTGAACCGCAACTCGCCATCGAAGCCGATATTGTTGGACGGGTCCGAAAACGCATCCGCGGTCTCGCGCACGCGGACGGTGGCCGCGCCGGCGGGCAAGTCTTCGAACCGCTCGGGCATGGTGAAGTCTTGCGGATCGCGCAAGATATCCGCGATGCGCGCCGCCTCCGCCTCGGTCCGGGGTATGATGGTCAGATGCGGCTCGCTCAGCGCGTCAGCATGCGCGCCCGTGACGGTCAGGCACGCGGCCAGAGCGCGCAGCGCACAGCTTATCCGGGCATATCGTCTTGCACCGGCCATGACCCTATCCCTTTCCTTCCGCAGCGGATGACACCCTGCCTATCACATTTCGATAGAACGCCGCGCGCCGGCATTCAACTTTTGCGTGCAGATACCGTCCGATACCCACCCCAATTCCGACGTCGCCCTTCAGAACTCATACGTGATGAGCGTGCCGATGGTCTGGTTCTTGTCGGTACCCTCGCGCGCCCACCGATATCCCAAGGATCCGAACAGCCCCGGCGCCAGCTCCATCTCGCCCGAGATGCTGGCCAGATGATCCGTGCGAGCGCCGCTGACGTCGCGATTGGAATAGGTCCCCGATACAGTCACCGGCCCGAAGGGCGCCGCAACACTGACGGTGCCATATCGCGCCGATGCGCTGGTGCCGCCGAAATCGGTGAAATATGCAATCTCACTCAGGAGGGCGACGGGCCGGCCCAGATCATAGGTATGCGTCAGCCCCAGAACGGCCCCGGTCTGGTCATGCGTGTCGCCCGCGCCGCGCGCGAGGCGCTGGATGCCAACATTGTAGGTGGTCTCACCAATCGCGCCGTTAATCGCGGCGGCGATACTCTCAGGGCCGTCGGTATTCGCGACACCGCCGGCGCTGATGTTGTTCTGACCGCGCACGCGGCCCAGCGAGTCGGACAGGATGGTGCGGTCCGCATGGAACACAGCCACCGACAGGACATTGACCGAAGCGCCCAAATCAAAAGGTACCAGAACGGCGCCCCCCAGTTGCTCGGTCAGCTCGTAATCTTCGGCAAAGTCGGCACCGAAGATGCCCGGCGCCTCATCCCATGCAACGCCGAAGGCGGGGTTGAACTTGCCCAGCTGAAGAGCGGCGCCACCGAAATCATGGCTGAAATAAAGCTCTTCCGCATAAAGCCCGTGATCCTCGAACGCGCGGTCGCGCGTGGCGTCTGTGATCGGCTCCAACACCAAAGACGCGTTCAGCGACGACGAGGCGCCGATGGCCAGCGTAATCGCCGATTCAATGGTGGTGTAGGTATCGCTGATCTCGTTCGCCGGATCGGTGGACTCGAAGAGCGAGCCATTTTCGATTTCCACGGTGAATTCCGCGGTCAGCGGGCCGTATTCCAGCGCAAGCGTCGGAGATGTCGAGAACAGCGCCAGAGCGCCTGTCAGTGGGGCCAGGATCTTCATGGGAGTTATGTCTTTCCGGAATGATTATGAGGTCTGGCTGGCGGAATGCGTGCTGACATAGGGGGCCCGCCGTCCGGACGATGCCGGGCGGCGCGCGGGATGGTATTACTCGAAAACGGCGCTGGGCTGATCCAGGCTGTCCGAGCCCTCGATGGACACATCGCCTAGGTCCAGCGCTGCGGTGATCCGCTCGATCGTACGGGTCTGGGCGATCAAGCCGTCAACGCCGCCCATGATCAATGCCTCGCCCGCCTCGTTGCCGCGCGCCAGCATCTGATCGTAGGAGGTGCCAGCCTCGGCGGCCAGCTTGATCCGGCCCAGTGCGCGCATCGTCGTCGCCAGCTTGGCCTGCATCTCGGTGTCCAGCGCGGGGTCCGCCTGAGCGGTCAGATCGGCCAGCGACGGGCCCTCGACCATGCTGCCGTCAATGCGCACATACTGGCCGTGATAGACATTCTGCACGCCCAGACCGTCGTAGTAGTGACTGTTGTGCGTGTTGTCGGAAAAGCAGTCATGCTCTTCCTCGGGATCGTTCAGCATGAGGCCAAGGCGCATCCGCTCGCCCGCCTGCTCACCGTAGCTGAGGCTGCCCATGCCGGTCAGGATCGCCGAAATTCCCGCCGCCTCATCCTCGGTGACAGCCTCGCGCGCCGCGCCGCCCGGCGCCCATTGCGCGGCCATCCAATCAAGGTCCGACACCAGCAATTCCGACGCTGCCTCCAGATACTCGGCGCGGCGGTCGCAATTGCCATTGGTGCACGCATCTCCGGCGGCGTAATCCGTCCAGGGACGATCGCCCGCGCCATGATCCGTGCCATTCAGGTCCTGGCCCCACAGAAGAAACTCGATCGCGTGGTACCCGGTGGCAACATTCGCCTCGTTTCCGCCTGCCTCATGCAGTGTGCCAGACAGCAGATCAGGCGTGATCGCGCCCGCATCGATCGTTTGGCCGGACAGGTCAAACGATGTATTCGCAACGACGTTCAGCGCCTTCAGACCGTTCTCGTCCGACGCGCCACCATAGGCCGCGTCGACATAATCGATCAGCCCCTCATCCAGCGGCCAGGCATTCACCTGCCCCTCCCAGTCATCGACGATGGCGTTGCCAAAGCGAAAGACTTCGGTCTGCTGGTAGGGCACCCGCGCCGCCAGCCAAGCCGCGCGCGCAGCCGTCAAAGCCTGGGGCGACGGCGTCTCGATCAGCGCCTCGATGGCCTCATGCAAGCCTCGCGCAGCGATGGCGCTGTCCTCGTATCCTGCAGCGGCGATATCGGCGTAGGTGCTTAGAACTTCGGATTGGGTGGCGGCCAGCGCCGGCAGGCTCAGCGCCACGCCAAGGGCTGTCGTGCCCATAAATAGACGGCTCATATAAAGATATCCTTTGGTCAGTACTTCTATTCGGCGCGGACGCCCGATCACTTGGTCAGGATCAGCTTGCCCGCCCGCGTGATCCTCAGCGTGTAGAGCTTGTCCTCGAGCGCGATGCGCGCGACGTCGCCGCCCGAAACCAGCTGGCGCGCGTCATAGGTTGGAAGCGTTTCCGCCCCAGGATCAGATTGGATGTTCGAAGGGATGTGGGTCATGCACGGGCCTTTCGCAGAGCGCGCGCATGGTCACGCCCAGGCATGAATTGCGCCATCGCGTGCGTCCTCGTTCAAATGTCGGTGTCGGCTTCCCCATCTGCCAAATCGCGTGGGGTGGCTGGCTCGACGGCATACTTGAGTGAATCACTCGGAAAAGTCAATGCGGGTTTTTGAGGCCGGTGGCATAGCCTAATTCGCACAGAGCTTGCCTTTTGACTGCCGCGTGATGAAAGTCGGGGCAATGCCTGCCGACATGCCAAGGACCACGCCGATGCCGCCCAACAGCTACATCTCGACCCCCTCTCATGACAGCTACGATGTCGTCATCATCGGGGGCGCCATGATGGGGTCGGCGGCTGCATGGTTTACCGCGCAGGATCCGGATTTCGATGGCCGCATTCTGGTGATCGACCGCGATCCCAGCTACGAGAAATGCTCGACGGGGCATACCAACAGTTGCATTCGGCAGCAGTTCAGCAGCGCGCTGAACGTGCGCATCTCGCAATTCGGCGCGGACTTCATCCAGAACCTGCCGCGGCATATGGGCAACGACCCACGCGTGCCACAGCTGAAGATCCAGAATTACGGCTACATGTATCTGGCCGATACCGACGCTGGCGCCGACGCCCTGCGCGCCGCCCATGCCGTCCAGCGCGCCGAGGGGGCCGGGACGCGCCTGATGACTCCGGACGAGCTGGCGGCGGAATATCCCTTCTACGCAACGGACGATCTGGTGCTGGGCAGCATCAACACCAAGGACGAGGGCTATTGGGACTACATGGCCGTCTTCGACTGGTGGCGCCGCCAGGCCCGCGAAAAGGGTGTCGAATTTCTGGCAGATGAGGTCACCGGGATCACGCGGGACGGCGCGCGCGTCACCGGCGTTGCCCTTGCCTCGGGGCAGCGCATCGCCTGCGGCCAGCTGATCAACGCCAGCGGCCCGCGCGCCGCGCGCACCGCCGCAATGGCCGGGATCGACATCCCCGTGGAGCCGCGCAAACGGTACACTTGGACCTTCTCGGCGGCGCAGCCGCTGAGCCGCGAATTGCCGCTGACCGTCGATCCTTCGGGCGTGCATATCCGGCAGGACGGCGCGGACACCTACATGGCCGGCGCGCACAGCCATATCGACCCGGCGGTCGATCCTGATGATTTCGACATGGATCATGGCATCTGGATGGATCATGTCTGGCCCGCCATCGCCACGCGCATCCCCCAGTTCGAGGCGATCAAGGTGCTGCGCGAATGGGCCGGGCATTATGCGATGAACACGTTCGACCATAATGCCATCTGCGGCCCCCACCCGGAGCTGACCAATTTCCTCTTCATGAATGGCTTTTCCGGCCATGGCCTGCAACAGGCCCCCGCCATGGGGCGCGGCATCGCCGAATGGTTGGTGCATGGCCGCTACCGCACGCTCGACCTCAGCCCGTTTCATTTCGAGCGGATCGCGGCGGGCAAGCCCTATGTCGAATCCGCCATTATTTAGGGGATCACGCCCATGAAGATCGTGCGCACCGATGCCGAGCTGCAGACCCCCATCACCGACGCCGCGCTGCGCGGCGCCGGGCATGATCTGGTGACGCTGCCGGACGGGATAGATGAGGACAGCCTGATCGCGGCGCTTGCGGACGCGGATCTTTTGCTGATGTGCTACACACCCGTCACCGCGCGCGTCATCTCGGCGGCGCCCAAGCTGCGCGGCATCGTCAAATACGGGGTCGGCATCGACGCCATCGACATCCCCGCCGCCAAGGCGCGCGGCATCACGGTGGTCAACATCCCCGAATATGCCGAGGAAACGGTGGCCGAGGGCGCGTTCACGCTGATGATCGCGCTGGCCAAGCGGCTGATCCCGCTGGATCGCCAGATGCGCGCGCATGGCTGGGCCTGGCCCGAGCCGCGCTGGATGGGCAACGATATCGCGGGTAAGACGATCGGCCTTATCGGGTTTGGCAAGATCGGCCGCAGCATGGCGCGGATGTGCGCGCAGGGTTTTCGCGCGGATGTCGTCGCCTACAGCCCCCACACACCCGCCAGCGACATGGCCGCGCTCGGCGTGCGCCACGCCAAGACGCTTCACGAACTGCTGGACCAGAGCGACGTTGTCTCGATCCACTGCGTTCTGAATGACAGCACGCATCACCTCATCGGCGAGGCCGAACTGCGCGCGATGCAGCCGCACGCGCACCTCATCAACGTGTCGCGCGGGGCCATCGTGGATGAAGCGGCGCTGGTGCGGGCGCTGCAAGACAGCTGGATCGCGGGCGCCGGCCTCGATGTCTTCAGCGACGAGCCGCTCCGCCGCGAGGACCACATGATCAGCCCGCTTTACGAGATGGAGAACGTCATCCTGTCCCCGCATCTGACCTTCTACACTGCGGAGGCGATGGAGCGGCTGGAGCGCGAGACGCTGGAGCGCTGCGCCGAGTTGATCGAGGGGCGCCCGGTGCTGATCAAATCCACCGACCCGCGCCTGCAGGACCAACCCGGCGCACGCTATCCCTGACCGGCGATCAGGACAATGCCCAGCGCCACGATAACCGCCGCGATCACGCGCCGTGCGCGCGGCCTCTCGCCGAACCACAGAACACCGATCATCGCTGCGAAGATCACCGAGGTTTCGCGCAACGCCGAGACGAGGCCCAAAGGCGCCAGCGTCTTGGCATAAAGCACCAGCCCGTAGGCCGCGCCCGAAATGATCCCGCCCAGAAGGCCGATCCATATCGCGCGGGCGGGCAGCGCGCGCAGCCGGCCCCACCGCGATGGCAGGACATAGAGCGCAACCGTCACATTTCCGACGAACACCCATCCGATATAGGCCAGCGGCGCCCCGGAGGCACGCACGCCCAGCCCGTCGACCAGCGAATAGCTGGCCACGATCACGCCCACGCAGACGGCCGCCATGACGCCCGCGACAGGCAGCGCACCGCGCAGCGCGGGCGCCGCCAGAACAGAGATACCGACGCTGATCGCACCGACGCCCAGCCAGCCGTATAGCGGCAACGTCTCGCCGATCCAGACCTGCGCCCCGAGCGCGACCAGAAGGGGCGCGAGGCCCCGCGAAATCGGGTAGATCAGGCTCAGATCGCCCAGCCGATAAGCGACGTTGAGCATGTAGAAATAGCCCCAGTGAATGATGATGGAGGCAATCGCCCAAGGCACCGCTTCGGGCGCCATGACCGGCGCCAGTATTAGTAGCCCTGCGCCAAAGACCGCGTTCCCGATGCACAGCAGACCCGACATCACCGCGCGGTCCGGCGCGCCCTTCATCAACGCGTTCCACGTGGCATGCATCAGCGCCGCGCAAAGCACCATCAGCGAGACGGCGAGCGTCAGCGCGCGGCCTCCAGCACAGCGGCCACGACGATATCGAGCGCGCGGGTCAGATCCTCTTTCGGGATCGTCAGGGGCGGCGACAGCGTCAGCACGCAGCCCTGGCTGATCTTGAAGCTCAGCCCACCTTCCAGACAGGCGTAATAGATCCCCTCAGCCAACGCGTGACCCATCTCTCGGGTCTGGCGGTCCCGCACGATCTCGACGCCGAACATCAGGCCGCGCCCGCGAATGTCGCCCACGATGGCGCAGCCGTCCAGCCGCTCACGCAGATAGGCCATCGCGTAATCGCCTAGCTCGGCCGCGCGCTCGACCAAGTTTTCGTCCTCGATGATCTCGAGCGTGGTCAGCGCGGCGCGGGCGGTCACCGGGTTCTTCTCGTGCGTGTAATGCCCGATGGCAAAATCGCCGCAGACATCCAGATCGCGCCGCGCAACGCAAGCCGCAATCGGCAGGATGCCCCCGCCCAGCGCCTTGCCCAGCGTCACGATATCCGGGATCACGTCATCATGCTCGAAGGCGAACATGCGCCCCGTCTTGCCGAGGCCCGTGGGGATCTCGTCGAGGATCAGAAGCGCGCCATGCTTGTTGCAGGCCTCGCGCACCGACTTCCAGAAACCGGGCGGCGGTACGTAGGGCACCGCGCGCATCGGCTCGGCGATGACGGCAGCCACATCGCCCTCGCGCTCCAACACGTATTCGACCATCTTGGCGCAGGCCAGCCCGCACACATCCGGACCCGCGTGATTATAGGGACAGCGATAGCAGGCAAAGGGCGCGACATGCTCGGCCCCCGGCACGAGCGGCCCGGCGATATGGCTGCGAAAGGTCGCCTCCCCGCCCACGCTGGCCGAGCCCATTCCGGCGCCATGAAACGCGTCCCAAAAGCTGACCGTCTTGAACCGCCCCGTCGCGGCGCGGGCGATCTTGAGCGCCACCTCGTTGGCGTCTGACCCGCCCGTGGTAAAGAGCGTCTTGCCCAGATCCCCCGGCGCGATCTCGGCCAGCTTCTCGGCCAGCCGCACGGCAGGGTCATTGGTAAAACGGCGCGGCGCGAAGGGCAGATCGTCCATCTGATTTGCAATCGCCGCCTTAAGGCGCGGATGGCCATAGCCGATGTGATGCAGCGAATTGCCGTGGAAATCCATGAACCGGCGCCCATCCAGATCCTCGATCCAGATGCCCTCGGCCTTGGCAATGGTGCTGACGCAGGGGCTGCTGAGGCTCTGATGCAGAAATGCATCGGAATCCCGCCGCAGAAGCGGCGCCGAGCGCGGTCCGATCGACTTCTTGAGCCACGCCTGCCGCGCATCCGACGTATTGGACTCGCCCTCAGTGTGATACATCCCCGCGCCTTTCATTGTTCCCGAATTACTCCCGCCGGAGGCGCGGATTTTTTTTCTTCAAAAATCCGTCACCCCGGCCAAGGCAGCGAATAGGTCTTCACGTTGGTAAAGAATTTCATCGCCTCGATGACACCTTCCTTCACGCCATTGCCACTATCCTTGATCCCGCCAAAGGGCGACATCTCGATGCGATAGCCCGGCTGCTCCCAGATGTTGCAGGTGCCCACGTTCAGCCCGTTGATATAGGCAATCGCGCGGTTTAGATCGTTCGTGCAAACACCCGAGCTGAGGCCGAAGGGCGTGCCATTCGAGATCTTCATCACCTCGCCATCATCATCCGGCACGCGCACGATGGGAATGACCGGCCCGAAGGTTTCGTCCATCACCAGCTCGCTGTCATGCGGCACATGATCGACCACGATGGGCGGCAGAAGCGCGCCGCGCCGCTCGGGGTGGTAGAGGATCGTGGCCCCCGCCTCGCCCGCTGCCATCACGCGGTTTTCGAATATCTCGGCGGCCCTGGCGTGGATCACGCAACCCAGCTCGGTTTCGGGGTCCATCGGGTCGCCGAACTTGATCTTCTTGGCCTTTTCCAGAACCAGAGGCACGAAACGGTCGGCAATGCTATCCTGCACCAGAATGCGCTTGATCGCGGTGCAGCGTTGCCCCGAATTGCCGGTCGCGCCGGCGACGGCGATGGTCGCCGCTTTCTCCAGATCCGCATCAGACAGATCATTCAGCACGATCAGCGGATCGTTCCCGCCCAGCTCCAGCGCCTGCCGTTTGTAGCCTGCCTTGGACGCGATCATCTTGCCCACCGGCACGCCGCCGGTGAAGGTTATGATGTCGATATGCTCGTTCGTGATCATCTCGTCGCCGATGGCGTCCGGAAGGCCGGTGACGATCTGAAACATCTCGGGCGGCAGGCCCGCCTCGTAGAGGATATCAGCGAGCGCGATTGCGGTGAGCGGGGTCAGCTCGGTCGGCTTGCACACCATGCAGTTATTGGTGGCAATCGACGGCGCGATCTTGTGGCTGACCATGTTCAGCGGATGGTTGAAGGGCGTGATTGCACTGATGCAGCGCACCGGCTCGCGCATCGTGTAGATCTTGCGCGCCTTGCCGTTATGCGTGAGATCGCAGGAGAACACCTCGCCATCGTCCATCAGCGCCTGCGCAGCGGCGAATTGATAGACATCCTGCGCGCGCTTCGTCTCGTAGATCGCGTGCTGGTGGCAGATGCCCAGTTCCAGCACCAGCCATTTCGCCAGGTACTCGCGCCGCTCGCCGATCAATTCGCCCGCGCGTTTCAGGATCTCGCTGCGCTCGTAGCGGGTCAGGGTCGGCTTATAATCCGCCGCGATCTGAAAGGCGCGGCGCGCGTGTTCGTCCGTGCCGGCGGGCACGCTGCCCACGACCTCGTCCGTGTAGGGATAACGCACCTCGATGACATCATCCGCAAAGACGACGTCACCGCCGATGCGCATCCCTTCGTGGCGCTGTTCGGCCTTGTCCATCACTGTGCCGCTGCCGTGGTGGCCACGAAGAACGCGTCGAAATTGCGCAGTTCGGGCGCATTGCTCAGATCGACCTGGCGATTGACGATGAACGGCACCTCCTGCTCGGTCAGGCCGCCATGGCTGCGCAGCGGCTCGTTCAGGGCGGCCAGATCGTGGCGATGCTCGGACGTGCCGATGGTCATGTTCTCGGTCGAGATCATGACGATATCGCCGATGCGGTCGGCGGGCAGATCATAGCGCGCGACGGCATCCTCGCGGCTGATCACCTCCAGCAGTTCGTCATGCTTTTGCAGGCGCGCGATGATATCGGCGCGGTTCGCACCCTCGGGCAGATAGGCGGTGGCGAAACCGCCCAGCGCGCCGTGATGAACAACGTAAGGGTCGGTGATGGGCAGGATCACGCGGGCCTCTGCCTCGCCCAGCCATTCGTCCAAGAGATCCTGCACATAAATCACCTGCGGATCGCCATTCGCATCATGCTTGGGCTTCATCCCGTGGTCGGCGGTAACGACGATGGCGGCGCCCATCTCGTCCAGCTGGCCCAGATAGCCGTCGAACATCTCGTAGAAGGCCTTGGCTTCGGCCTGATCCGGTGAATACTTATGCTGCACCCAGTCGGTGGTGGTCAAATACATCACGTCCGGCTTCCACTCGCGCAGCAGCTTGACCCCAGCGGCAAAGACGAATTCCGACAGCTCGGCGGAATAGACCTCGGGGCGCTTCATGCCCAGCCACGCGGCGGCGTTGTCCTGTCCATGCTCGGCCTTGGTGGAGGTGTCGGATTTCTCGGCCGAGAAACACAGCGCGCGGTCCTCGTCGAACTTGAGGCCCGCGCCCAAGAGCGCGCGCAGCTTGTCCTTGGCGGTCACGATGGCGACGCGGGCGCCGGCATCGAAGAACTTGGAAAACACCGTGGGCGCGCGCAAGAAGCGCACATCGTTCATCATCACTTCCTCGCCCGTCTCGGGCTCGTATAGGAAGTTGCCGCAGATCCCATGCACCGAAGGCGGACGGCCCGTCGCGATGCTGAGGTTGTTGGGGTTGGTGAAGGACGGGATCACCGAATGGGCCAGCCGGTCGGTGCCGGTTTCCTTCATCTTTTTGAGGTTCGGCATCAGGCCATCGGCGATGGCCTTTTCCAGGTACTCCGGCTCGCACCCGTCCAGACAGATGGCGATGGCGCAGACCTTGGGCGCGGGATAGGTGCGGTCATTTGCAGTGACGGATTTCGTAATGGGCATGTGTCTTCCTTGACTTCAGGCGGCTAGCTTGGCGCGCTCTTCCAGCGCGATGGCCGGCGGTCGGGCATCGTCGACGCCCATTTCTTTCAGCGATGCGGCGGCGGCCTCGACGACCTTGCGCATCACGTGTTCGTCCATTTGCCCGATACAGCCGACGCGGAAACTGTCCACGACCGTCAGCTTGCCGGGGTAGGTGATAAAACCCTTGTCCTTCATCAGCGCATAGAAGCGGTCGAATACAAAGCTTTCATGCGCGGGGCAAAAGAAGGTGACAATGATCGGCGACAGCCAGCGGTCGTTGAGCAGGGTCTCGAACCCCAGCTCTCGCATTCCGGCCACCATCACGTCGCGGTTGCGGGCATAGCGCGCGCCCCGCGCCGCGACGCCGCCCTCGGCCTCATGCGCCTTGAGCGCAACTAGGAAGGCGGCAACCACATGGGTCGGCGGGGTAAACCGCCACTGGCCGGTCTTTGCCATGTTCGCCCATTGCGCATGCACATCGAGGCTGAGCGAGTGCGAGCGGCCCTTGGCCGCTTCAAGCTCGGCCTTGCGGGCGATGACAAAGCCGAAGCCGGGCACGCCCTCGATGCATTTATTGGCCGAAGAGACCAACGCCTCATAGCGGATCTCGGACGGCTTCAACTCGATCGCGCCGAAGGCAGACATGCTGTCGATCAGCAGTTTGCGGCCCGCCGCGTAGGTCGCCTGCGAAATTTCCTCGATCGGGTTCAGGATACCGCTCGACGTCTCGCAATGGATGGCGACGACATGGGTAATGGCCGGATCTTCCGCCAGGATCTTCGCCACCTCGTCACCGCGCGGGGGCAGGTAATCACCCTTGTCCACCAGCACGAAGTCGCGGCCCAGATACTCCATCGTCTGCGCCGAACGCTTGCCATAGGCGCCATTGGCCAGCACCAGCGCCTTGCCATCGCGGGGGATGAACGACGCAAGCATCGCCTCGACCGCGAAAGTGCCACTGCCTTGCATGGGCACGCAGTCGAAATCACCGGCACCCTCGCCCAGCATCGCCAGAAGGCGCGTGCGCAACTCGCGCGTCATGGCGCGGAAGTCGTCATCCCAGCTTCCCCAGTCGCGCAGCATCGCCTCCTTGACCGCATACGAGGTGGTGAGGGGGCCAGGTGTCAGCAGATAGGGCTCGCCCAGTTTTGGCGGATCAAGTGGCGCGGTCATGTCAAAACGCTCCGATTTTGCGATTGTATCATCACGATTGCCGGATGGGTCTCCATATGTAAAATTGCAATAATCAATTAATGCATAGGCTTGACTTATGCCGTTTGAAAGGTTGCCCAAATGCGCCACAGCCAGTTGCGCGCTTTCCACTACGTCGCCGCGCATGGCGGCTTTTCGCGCGCGGCCGAGGCGCTGTTCCTGACCCAGCCCGCCGTTTCCGAGCAGGTGCGAAAACTGGAACAGGAGCATGACGTCCTGCTCTTTCATCGCGAGCGAAAGCGTGTGCGCCTCACTGAGACGGGCGAGCATCTGTTCCTGCTGACGCGCCAGCTTTTTGAGGTGGAACAGCGCATCGCGGATTATATGAGCGAGACGCGCGCCGCCATTGAGGGCGAATTGCGCATCGTCGCCGACAGTGCCCATCACGTGATCGACCTGCTCAGCCAGTTTCGTCAACGATATCCCGGCGTCACTGTATCGCTGCGCAGCGGCAATACCGAAGAGATCCTGGCCGAACTGCGCGGCTACAATGCCGATATCGGCGTCATCGGCGATGCGCCAACCGGCCCCGATCTGGAGCTGCTGGACCTCGGGCAAACGCCCATTATCGCCTTTGCCGCACGTGGCCTGCTGCAGGCGCCCGAGGCCGGACTGACTCTGACCGAGGCGCTGACATATCCCCTGGTCCTGCGCGAGCATGGATCCAAAACGCGCGCCAGCATCGAGGAGGAAGTCGCGCGCCAAAAGCTGACCATGGCGCCCGGCATCGTCGCCGAGGGACGCGAGGCGGTGCGCGAGATCGTCGCCTCGGGGGCAGGCATCGGCTTTGTTTCGCTGGCCGAGTTCGGGCATGATACGCGGCTGGTGCAGATTCCGCTGAACGGCGTCGATATCCGCATGCGCGAGACCATCGTGCATCTGGGACAGCGCCGCGACGTGCGGGTCATCCGCACCTTCATGGAGTTCGCACGGCCAAGTGGTGGCGCCGCCTAGCGCGTCCGCCAAGCTTGCGTGCGGCCCAGTATGCCGCGTGACGCAATGAGGTGCACGATCCGCGCGAAGGCGTTGGTGTAGAAGATCATCATCCCCATCGCCGCCGCCGGGGCGATATCGCCCGCGTCGTCCATGTTCAACACCGCGATCGAGGCCAGCGCGGTATCGGTCGAATAGAGAAACACCACGGCCGAGACCGTCGTCATCGCGTTCACGAACAGGTAGATCGAAATGTCGAGGATCGCGGGTAGGCAGACGGGGACCGTGACGCGCGCAAACAGCTTCATGGTGGGCTGTTTCAGAGAGGCCGACACGGCCTCGAATTCTCCGTCCATCTGTTTGAGGGCTGTCACGGCAGTCAAATGCGAGACAGTGTAGAAATGCGTGACGGTCGACACGACCAGGATGATCATCGTGCCGTAGATCACGTTCAGCGGGTTCTCGGGATTGTTGAAGAAAAAGATATAGGCAAGGCCCAGAACCATGCCGGGGATCGCCATGGGCAGCATCGCAAAGCCCTGAAAGATCGCGCGCCCGGTGCGGAAGCCCTTGGACTTTTCGACCAGATAGGCGCCGAAAAAGATGACCGCCGTGCCGATCACCGCCGTCAACAGGCCCAGCTTGATCGAGTTGTAATATGCCTCCCAGCCGCCGCCATCCATGCGGTCGAACTGGTAATTGCGCAAGCTGAGGCTGAGATCGTAGGGCCAGAATTTGACCAGCGCCGCGAATTGGCAGACCGCCAGGATGCCAATAATGAAAATGCCGACAAGGCAGCAGTAGATGAAAAACAGGCGGTCCATTTTCGCATCCAGCTTGGGCTGAAACGGCACCGACCGCGCCGAGAGGGATGAGACTTGCCGCGCCTGCACCATGCGGTCCACGGCGAAGGCGAGGATTGCGGGGATCACAAGGACGACCGACACGACGGCCCCCATCTCGAAATTCTGCTGCCCGATGACCTGTTTGTAGATATCGACGGCCAGTACGTTGAATTGCCCGCCGATCACCTTTGGCAGGCCGAAATCGGTGATGACCAGATTGAAGACCACGAAGGCCGCCGAGATCAGGCCATAGCGCGCGCCGGGAATCGTGACGGTCCAGAAGGTGCGCCAGGGCGACGCCCTGAGCGACGTCGCCGCCTCGTAAAGGCGCGCATCCGAGATGGCGAGGGCCGTGGAAATGATGATGAACGCGTGCGGAAATGTGAAAAAGACCGATCCGATGATGATCCCGATCGGGCCATAGATGGTCGCGCCGAACAACAGCTCCTTGAGCATGCCTTGATTGCCGAAAAGATAGACCAGCGCGATCCCCGGCAAGAGGGACGGCACGAGGATGGGCATCATCGCGATCAGGCGAAAGACACCCTTGAACCGCATGCAGGATCGGTTGAGCGCGTAGGCGAACCAGAAGGCGAGGCCGACGGTGATGAGGGTGCTGATCGTCGCGATCCAGAAGGAATTCTTGATCGAGTTAGACAGCGCCGGGGTCGAAAAGTACTCGACGAAATTGCTGATCCCGCGCGACTGCACGGGCCGCAAGGACACGCGCCGGAACGTGTTGCTGTCCAGCTGTTGCCACTCACTGCCGGTATAAAGCGTCGAGCCGACAAGATAGCGACCGCTCTCGCCAATGCTGCGGATGCGGTATTCCACCGGGCTGCGAAAGCTGAAATCAGGGAAAAAGGCGGTGACGCTTAGGCGGCCATCGGAGTTCGTGTTCAGATCATCCGGGCTATAGGCCCCCGTCTGCGCGTTCAGCTCGGCGCCGGTCAGGACAGGGCCGTCGAATTGCCCGGCCTCGTCGCTGACCTGAAATTCGAACGCGGCCAAATCGAACCGGTAGGTCGAGAGAGATTTGGAAAACATGACGAAGAGCGGCATGACCAACGTGATCAGCAAATAGGCTGCGATCACGATCATCCCGCCACGCATGAGCAGGTCATCGCGGCTCAGCTTGCCACGGATGGCGGGCCCGTCCGGCATTGTCGCGGATGCGTTGGTAAGCGGTTCGCTCTGCATCTCAGCCCTCGTCCGCCGCAAAGACCATGACGCGGCTCTTTGGCAGCTCGATCATCATGCGGCGTCCCTCGCTCAGTTCCAGCCGGCGCACCGCGTTCATCGAAAAGTTCGCATAAAGCTCGCCTTTGCCGAAGGTCGGTGACGCTAGACGGCAGCGCCAGTAAGAGCCCAGAAACTCCATCTCGGTCACTTCGACGTCGAGGGTGTTTCCTTCGGTTTCGACCTCACCCGAAGCGCCGGCCTCGGCGCCGTGCGGGATCACATCCTCGGGGCGAATCGCGACGATCACGGCGTCGCCATCCGAGAAACTATGCGGCTCGGTCTCGATCACCTTGTCGCCGACATGCACGCGGCCGGGCCCGGCCGAGGCGGCATCGAAATGATTCATGTCGCCAATAAATCCGGCGACGAACAGCGTACTGGGATGGCGGTAGACCTCGGTCGGGGTGCCGACCTGCTCGACCCGGCCGTGGTTGATGACCACGATCCGGTCGGCCATCGACAGCGCCTCTTCCTGGTCATGCGTGACCATCACGGTCGTCACGCCCAGCTTGCGTTGGAGCTCCTTGATCTCGTGGCGCAGATAGATGCGCACCTTGGCGTCGAGCGCCGAGAGCGGCTCGTCCAGAAGCAATAGGCCCGGGTTGGTGGCGATGGCGCGGGCGAGCGCGATGCGCTGCTGCTGCCCGCCCGAGAGTTGCGCAGGATATTTCTTGCGCTGCTCCTCAAGGCCGACAAGGCCGAGAAGCTCGGTGACGCGCGCGTCGATTTCGGGCTTTTTCCGCCCGGTATTCTCTAGCCCGAACGCGATGTTGCGCTCGATCGTCAGGTTCGGGAACAGCGCGTAGGATTGAAAGACGATGCCGAAGTCACGCTCGGACGGGGGCAGGTTCGATACGTCCTTGCCGCCCTGCTCGATCTTGCCGCGCGTCTGCAGGTCCAGCCCCGCTATGGCCCGCAAAAGAGTGGTTTTGCCGCAGCCCGAGGGGCCCAGGAAGCAAACGAATTCGCCTTCCTTGATCGCCAGCGATACGTCGCTGAGGGCCAAGAAGTCGCCAAAGGCTTTCCACAGGTTCTCGATTTTCAGATAAGCGGGGGCTGCGGTCGCCTCGGTCACGGGACGCGTCCTTTCGGGATATTTCAAATCTGGTTTGAGGGTCGCGGATGAGGGGCAGCGCGGGCGCCGCCCCTCGGTATCTGGATCAGGCCCGGATCACTGGGGATCCGACTTGCCGTCGTAACGCGACTGCCATTCCTCGAGGATGCGGGCCCGGTTATTCGCCGCAAACTCAAAATCATTGTCGATCATCGCATCCGTCAGACCTTCGGGGAAATGCTCGACCGGCTGCGCGATGCCGGGAATGGCAACGACGGCATAACCGACATTGTACATCCGCATCGCATCCTCGGTGACGGTGAAATCGACCAGCTTCTGCGCGGCCTCAAGGCTATCGGTGCCGGCGACGATGGCCGTCGCTTCCATGTCCCAGCCGACGCCTTCGCTGGGTACGATGATGTCGATGGGCGCGCCGTCCGCCTTGGATTTGGCGCCGCGGAAAGCGAACGAGATACCAATCGGAATTTCACCCGATGCGGCCAGTTTGCAAGGCGCCGAGCCGGAATGGGTATAGCGCGCGATATTGTTGTGCAGCGCATCCATATAGGCCCAACCTTCCTCCTCGCCGAACATCTGCAGCCAGCTGGAGACGTCGAGGAAGCCGGTGCCCGAAGAATTCGGGTTCGGCATGATGATGTGATTCTCGTATTGCGGATCGGTCAGATCCTTCCACGACGTCGGTGCGGTCAGGCCCAACTTGTCGCCTTCGATCGTATTAAAGCAGACCGCAGCGACCCAGGCATCCATGCCGACCCACGCGGGAGGATTGTCCTTGTCGACGAAATTCGGGCTTAGCTTGTCCACGCCCTCGGGCGCATAGGGCTCTAGCATGCCTTCGGATTTCAGCAGCAATAGCGACGTGGCGGCCAGACCCCATACGACATCGGCTTGCGGATTGTCACGCTCGGCCAGAAGTTTGGCCGTGATGACGCCGGTTGAATCGCGCACCCAATTGATCGTGATGTCGGGATGGACCTCATTGAACTTGGCCGCGTACCGGGTCAGATCCTCGGCCTCGACGGCGGTATAGACGGTCAGCTCGGTCTCGGCGGACGCCGCGGTGGCCAAAAGGGCTGCCGTCAGGGCCGCAAAACCGGAAGTCAGTTTGAGGGTCATGATAGTCTCCACTGTTGTAGCCGGCAAGACGCCAGCCTGATTGCTTCTGCGGCCTTCTTAGGACCGCTGTGAAACGAGACTGTGACAGAATGACCCACATGCATAGCCGAATTAACCTATCAACCCATTAGTTTAGCTTATGGACCGGGTTGTTCGCGCGGCATTGGCGCAGGTTGCGCCCGCATAGGTTGCGGCGCAGGTGGCTTCACATGCTATTGATCCGGATCGTCTTCCATTGTCTGGATCAAGCGGGTCTCCAGCAACTGGCCGTTGCGGTAGAGGATGGGATAAGCCACCGCCGAGATATGGCCGTTCATGTCGCGCAGCGCGCGCAAGGTCTCGAGGTGGATATCGCTGGACTCAAAGCTGTCGGCGCGGCCCTCGGACAGGCGCTGAAGGTGGCGCTTGCGACTGCGACGCTCTTCTTGCTTGATCTCGGTCTTTTCCATGACCAGCAGGCGTGCGCTCTCCAGGTCGTCAGAAATCAGGACATTGCTGGCCAGCTTGAAATTGGCGCGGACCGCCTCGAACATATGGCGCAGTTCGGACCAGCCATCGTCGGACAGCTGCACGCCGCCCTCTTCCTTTTCCTGCGCGGTGCGCAGAAACTGTCCCGAAACCAGATCACCCGCCGCCTCAAGCCGGATGGCGTATTCCATCAGACTGCGCACGATCTTGGCCTCTTCCTTGGTATATTTGTCCATGGGGATATCCGCGACATAGCGACGAATTGACAGTAGCGCGGCGTTGACTGCGCTGTCCTGCAACTTGATCGCGCGCATGCGGGCCCGGTCGCCTTCCTGGTAAAGGGATTGGATTGGGCCATACATCCGCTCGACCAGGCCCATCATCCGCAAGATCTCGCGCTTGAGGCTGGCAATGGCCAGTTGAGGCGTGTGCACCGCATCGTGATCCAGCACGCTCACCTCCTCATGCTGTTCGGGCGCGGCCTGCGCGTTGGACGGCAGCATCGCCGCAAAGGGCCGCGCAAGCGGGCGGCAGAGCGTCAGACCCACAAGCAGCAGTGACAGATTGAATGCGACATGCGCGTAAATCAGGGACTGACCCGGCGCCGCGATGATCAAGAGGGCCGGATCGGATCCAAGGTTAATTCCCAAAAGCGCCGCCAGCGACCAGGTGCCGCGCAGCGCCAGATTGGCCAGGGGAATGCGCCGCCCCTCGGGGTTCATGCCGCGCGTCAGATAGACCGGAATACCGGCGCTGCCCAGATTGGCGCCCAGCACCAGAGACAGTCCAGCGGCGAAGGGGATCGCGCCAATATGCACGAGGGTAACGCACATCAGGATTGCCGCGACGCTGGAATGCATGACAAAGGCCAGCGCCGCCCCCACGATGAAAGCGGTGATGAAATCACGCGCCAGATACTCGGCAATCGCGGGCAGGAACGCGCTATCCTTGATCGGCTCCATCGTGGCGCGCAGCAGTTGCAGCGAAATCAGGATGAAGGCGATGCCCATCAGGATCCGCCCCGCCTGCCGCCATTTGCGCCCTTCCGTCTTGATGAACAGCCAACCGCCGACCGTCAGCAAAAGCGGGATCAACCAGTCAAGACGGAAGGACAGCACCTGAATGATCAGAGCCGAGCCCAGATCGCCGCCCAACACCACGGCGAGCCCGGCAGGAAACGAAAGGTATCCCGCCGCGGCAAAGCCTGAGGCCAAAAGCGCCACCGCCGCCGAACTTTGCAGGATGAGGGCCATCACGACACCCGTCGCGCCCGATCCGGCCAGACTTTCCCGTTGGGTCAGCCACCGCTGGAACTGCGCGCCGAAGCTGCGCTCGATCCCGGTGCGCACCATGCGCACGGCAAAAAGCAGCAGCATCGTGGCGCCCGCAAGGTTCAGCAAAAAGGTGAGAATCGCCATGATTTCGGTCCGACTCGTGCGCGGCTGGGCTGCCCCAACTCCGGGCGGCGCCAGCCTCCCGGATGGGCCGCCGGGAGGCGCTGTTAGGTGTTACAAAAACGCTACAAAGCACAGAGCGGGCGGATATCCCAGATAATTCTTGAGCTCATTGGACCAGTCCGGGCCGCGATGGCGCCGCCGATTGGGCCTGCGCCATCACGCCGGACGGAACGCAAACGCGCCCCATATGTTGGCCCGGCAGTGACCGGTTTGAAATCAGACACAAAGGAGATTGCCATGAAAGTTCTCGTAGCAGGAGCCACGGGCAAGACGGGCCGCCGCGTTGTCGGCGAATTGCAGAAGATGGGGCACACGCCCATCGCCATGGTCCGAGAAAGCTCGGACACCAGCGTGCTGCCCGAGGGCGCGCAGACCCGCGTTGCGGATCTGACGGACTTGTCGGGCGATGTCTGCGATGGGTGCGATGCCGTGATCTTTGCCGCAGGATCAGGCGGAGACACCGGCGAGGAGCTGACCCGCAAGGTTGACCGCGACGGCGCGCAGCGCCTTGTCGATATCGCTGAAAAGGCGGGCGTATCGCGCTTTGTCATGCTCAGCTCGGTCGGCACGGAGCAGCCCGAAAAAGGCGGCGAGATGCAGCACTATCTCGAGGCCAAACGCGCGGCTGATGATCACCTCGAAGCGTCTGGCCTACCTTACGCAATCCTGCGCCCCGTCGCCTTGACCGACGAGGATGGGACGCGAGAAATGCGCTTTGGCGACGATGTGGATGTCGAGGCGAAGGCCGCCCGCGGCGACGTCGCCCATGTGCTGGCCGATGCGGTCGAGAATGCCGATTGGCAGGGGAAAAACCTGCTGATGCAATCCGTATGACGCGATATGCCGAGGGCCGTTTTTGCGGCCCTCGGCACTACGTGTAGTATGCCGCGTAGCCGTGCGCGCTCTGCATTTGATCGTTGGAGAAAATCGCCAGTTCAGGCCCAATAGTTTGCGCACTGTTTGCCCAAAGACTTGCGCGATTTGCCTATAATATTGCGCGTCCTGCGTGCCACTTCGTGTCGGCGATCGCCCTGTATTTTGATATACCGAATCTGGACAGCAGTCCAGCGCTCAGAAATGCCGAAAGCCGCCAAGGCATCCCCTGGCGGCTTTCAGATAGTGCGCGACTGGATCGATCAGGTTGGCGGAAACGCAATCATCCGGGCAATGTCACCGGTTCGGATCAGATGCCCACGGGATGATGTCCCTACCGGCTGCGACCCGACCGAGGAGATCCCGCGATCTGCGAGGGATGCGAGCAGCTTTCGCGAGGTAGTCTTGCCTTCCTTCGCAAGGTCCGAGACCACCTGGAATTCCTGGCGGAACCGGGAGAGCGCTTCCTCAGAAATCTGCCAGACGTTGAAAGAGCCTCGCTTTCCTCTGGTCGCTTGAAGCAAACCCTGCTCGCACCACCCGGTAACGCATTCGGGCTTCCACCCGGAAAATCCCGCAATCTCTCCGGCAGTCCATGCACGCGCGCCGCCCTGCTCTTGCAAAAGACGGGAGATCTCCGCTTCGCTGAACAGGGCATCACCGAGGCTATCATCTTGAGCGAATTTCAGCGCCCGAAGTTCACGGTTGGCTATCAGGCGATAGATCTTCAGGACCGCGGTCCGATCGGTCGTCCTGCGCAGGTTGATCTTCCGAAAGGAGACGAGCCCAGCGGGATCTGCGTTGTCGTCTCGGGGGCCCTGCCGGATTCTATCCAATATATTGCGGATATTTTCGAGGTCGAAAACACCATCGACACAGGGATGCGGTGGCATCCTGCATTCATCACCAAAAAACTTCGCCTCATCCATGAGTTGGAATTGTTTTCGCGAAACACCGAGGATGCTGCGGACCTTTTCCTTGGTCCCGGATCGTGCTCGTAGCTCGTGAACCTCTTCAACATCTTGCATTCTGACAATCGTATGGAGGTGACCGGTGCCTGACCTTCCCTGCGACCCAATCATCGTTCCGTCTCGAACTGCCTCGACAACCCTCTCGCTCCGAATGCCCAGAATATCTCCAGCCTGAGCCGCGCTCACCCAAGTAGAGCCATCTTTATGACGATTGGTCTTGTATGCGTCACCACACACTGTGCTGACAACGATGAGGCACCGGGACAGAAGTGCTTTAGCCAACGCACCTTTCTGCCTAAGAAGACCGCGATACCAGGCGCCCAACCGCATGGCGGCCGTCATACCCTCTGCACCCGGAGCGTTCCATCTTTGCACGACGTGATCGTCGAATGCCGTTGGCCAATCGAGCAGGAGAGCTTCAACCGGTTTCAGCCAGGCGCGCGCTTCTGTGACGGTCTTGGGATAGATCGACTTGCCTTCTTTCCCGGTCCGCGCCTTGGCCATGTTTGCGCTCAAAAACCACACCGTGCGGGCATTGTGCAAACCGTCGTCTGCACAAAGCTCAACACCCGCAAGTTTGGCTGATCGCCCCGCTATCATCCTTGAGAATTCGGTCTCGAGAGAGCTGGCTGGCACAGCATTCGCATCGCCGTAGTGAGCGCCGCATAGGCAGCCCGCATACCCGTCACCAAGCAGGGTCAGAGGCCCCCCACAGCCGGGGCATTCATCGATCAGCTGACAGCCGTGCTCGGCACATGCCGAAACCATAGCGTGTCGCCACTCTTTCCGGCGAGGTTGACAGGCGGCGATACATGATGGGCAAACCGGGTCGCGATGCATTCGATGGAACGACCAGTCGAGCGCAGGGTCTTTTGACTGGGCGGACGGCAGGATCGGCTCCAGCGTCGCCAAGTCAATATCGAGATCCTCGGCCAGTCGCTCAGCCTCCTCGACCATAGCGCGCCCGTAGGACTGCCCGAGCATCGTTAGGAAACCGCCTGCTTCAGGGAAGCCTTCCGCGTCCGACCGTCGCTTGATGTAGCCGAGAAGGCTTTCGTGTGTCTCAGGTGTCATGCTGCAAGCGCTTCTTCTTGCGCAGCCCGGAAGGCATCAATTTCGAGTGATGAATTCGGATCGGGTAGCTGCAATCCCGCGTCCCGCATGACCTTCGCATAAGATCGAAGAAGAACGTCATCTTGCGGGGGATCGGGGTTGAAGATCGGCGCAAGGCGAGAGAGGCCCTGAAGCCGTATGTCGGCTGCCTTCCCCATGCCCGACATAGCCAAGACACCGTCTCGCGCAGTGGATCGAACGGCGACCTGAAGCAGTTCGATTACCATGCCGACACGACCTCCGGAAGCCGCGAAGAGGCGCCGGGACATGTCGATCCAGTCGAATTCGAGCGAGATGCCGCGCTCCTCGAGGTAGTCGAATATACTGTAGATTACCGTGGTGAATTCGTTGCGGTCATCAGGGTTCGTCCAGCGATAAGGGTTGAGCTCGATCGTTGCCATGGACCGCGCTGCAAATTGCTCGTTCTCGTCGATGAGGCGCTGGGCCTTTGGCAGGCCCATCAGGATGAGGATCACACCTGACCGATCGATGATGGTCTTGAAATGATCCGCCGCGGCGCGCCGGGTGAGGTTCGCACCCGGCTCGGCGCAATGGCTGCACTCATCGAGAGCCACGATCCGAACGTCGCGCTGTTCGAGCAGATCATACATCCTGTCCTGCAATAGTGGGAGCTTTGAATTCGCCCCGACACGCCCCATAGTGCGAATGACGGACGCATAGAGCTCTGAGTCGTTCGGTTTGGGTGATATCTCGCCGTAGAGGAAATCTGGTGTAGGGAGAATGTACCCTGGTCCGTATCTGTCTTTCGACACTTGGCTTTTTACGGCTGAAATGAGGTCGGACTTACCGACGCGGGTGGGCCCAAGAAACGGAATGCAGGTGCCGTCCGAACCTGCCAGCTCGATTGCCTCGAGCATCTGGTTCAGTGCCCTATCGTAGCGCGCGTGTGAGATCCGCAGATCCTTCAGGGAGATATTGTTCACAGTCGATTATCCTCGTTGTAAAATACGGTTGCGCCGCTTAGGGGCGAATACCGGCATTGTGGCGCGGGAGGCGATGTCTGGAGCTGCTGGGTTTCTCGACCGGTTGCTCCGCTGAGTGATCTCATCGTCGCGCCGCTTGCGCTGAGCGGCATGTCGCGCCTTGCCCCCCTTGGAGGTAGCCTTGGAAGGCTTGTGGTGCTTGCCCGCCACCAAGGCAGCCAGAACCTCTTGCGCAGACAGGTAGTCATCGGGATCACGTCTATTCATAGCAATAATGCGGTCCCGCTCCGCCACGGAAATGGCAGGCATTTCGGGGTCCTTGCAGGGAACATAAAATGTCTCTCCGGATTTCGGATGCGACATGATAATTTCCCGGATATCGGCCGGATTGATCCGAATATCGACCTCCAGTTTGCCCTTTGCATTTTGCTTGAGCATGCGGAGCTGAGGCGACGAATACTGAACATATCCCACTTCGATACCGTAGTTGTGAACAGTCCTCTTTGCAGCCTGGCAGTAAAACATCTGGGCGAGCGTCTGTTTGTTCGGCGGTTCTGGGACGTAGGCTTCAGTAGAAAGACGACGCCAGCTCTCGATCGGGCTCTCTTTGCGCTTCAGAGGCGACTGCACCCGTCGGCGAGGAAGGGCGCCATAGACATCGTAGCGCCAGACCTGAACCTTCTGGATGAACTCGTCAAAAGTCCAGCATGCCTCCGAGATGGCCCGATCGTAACGATCCTTGAAAGAGAGCTCCCGAGTTTGAGTCGCACCCTCAAGCTTTGTCACGAAGGTCTTGAGAGTCGACATGGCGCGCTCAACAAATGGCTTTTTTTCCGGATGTCCAGGGATGTTCTTTTGCAGCTCGATGGCAGTCGTCGATAGTAGGCGGTCGATGATTTCGCCCGAGTTCTCGGAGCCTTGGTCTGCTACGACAGTCAGGGGGTAGCCGGCAACGTGCACACGATTCTTGATACCGAACCGATTGAAGAACTCTTCATCATTCCCTGTCATGGCCTCGAAGAGCGCGGTCGCGGTTGTCAAACCCGTCGGATTCTCAAGAGAAACCACGAGTCCGACAATGAAGCCCGTTGCTGCATCCACAACCAGCGTGAGCCATGGCCTGATCAGTTTACCATCGTAGATCACGAAAATATCGGCCTGCGTGGAGTCGACCTCAAGCCTGTCATAGGCATGTTCGATTTTTTGAAAACTGCCAGCTTGGAGTAGGGCCTTTCGCGCAACCTTCTTTCCCAGCCGTTTTTTCAAGACGTCAGAATGGGGAATGAAGTCATCAAGTATCGACTCCACGGCCTTTCGACCATGATTTCCAGGCTCTTCTTTCGGCCGCTCTTCCGAAAAACGCTTCAAATAATTGATCCGAGATTGCGAAGCCAGGTCAGTCATCGTCATACGGTCGGATGCGAGATAGGATTCCTCGAGAAGATCGAGGACGACATCACGCAAAATATCGTCGTAGCGGATAGTGTAATTTCCGGATTGAGACCGTTTATCTACTAAGGCGAGATTGCCTTTCGCACAGAAATCAGAGCGATACTTCTGAATCGTGCGAACGGCAGGGAGCTTCGAAGATCGCGAAGCGAATCGTGGGTCTTTCTGAAGCTCGATCCCCATCTCATTTTTTATCTCAGCCCAAGTGAGGCCCAATTCCTGATAGCGGTCGACCAATTCAAGGATGCGCTTACGGAAAGCCGCTTCGAATGCTTCCTGGTCATTGAATACTCGATCGCAAAAAATTGGCTCCTGCCCCTCGGAGACATTACCCAGCCCGATCTGGCGATGATACTCCTCGAGAGTGATTTCTGTCTGCGCCCCGTTCAAATCGAGGATCACCGAGGGCTTTCCATGAACGCGGCCGATCACGCGGTAAAGGGTTTCGCCATCGCGAAGGTGGCGACCATCATATGACTGGATCTTGTTCATAGCGGCAGAACCTGAAGGTGCGTCACGTCGCCATCCGTGCGGAAGAGATTGGTCCGGTCAGCGAATGGAGCGATCGCGAGGTCTGTCGCGAGAAGGCCTTGGAAGAGGGCCGCATATACATTCTGTCTTGTCAGGCCAAAAGATCGCTGTGCAGTGCCGAACGTCAAATTGTCGGGAAGCTGAGTCTCAATCAATTTCCGCACGGACGGATCGAGCTGCCGGTTCGGCAGTGTCCGGAGAACTCGAAGATTCCGGTGAAGAGCAGGAGGGAACATCATCTCCGTCACGACAGAGAGCCGGTTTCCAAGCTCGGACATGGCCCGCTTGACAGCTTCGAACTCAGGATTGTCGTGCAGCCATCGGCTGTGCTTGCCTTCCACGAAGACGTTCTTGCCGCTGGTCAGCTCAAATAGAAAATCTGGGGTGTAGATCCACGGTCGGTAGCGTGTGCCGCGACACGCTTCCACGAGCGCAGCCTTGCTCGCATAGGCTTGACCAGTGTTGAGATCAAACGAGGCGGGCTGAGCAACGATGCGCCGCACTCTGGGGTCGACCTCACCGGCAACCAGAATGATCGACTCACCAAGGCTTTCGGTGTCGACGATACCAATGGCCTTTCGGCAGGCTTGGCGGTTCACCTTCTTCTGCAAACCACGCTTGTAAATCGTTCGCGCGGGCTCGCCGTCGATAATGTGGTGTTCGAATAGCATCGTTTGGACCTCCGCTAATGGGATGTTCCGGCTGGTTCTTCCGGCAGGTTATGGATCGTTGCCTTGCCGCCTTCGTCGGCTCAGTCGAACTGGACCTGGTTCTCGAGGTTGACCACGTCTCGACGCGCCAGCATCACAAGCGCTGTGAGCATCTCGGTGTGGCTCTCCACGTCCATCTGTCGCCCCTCGTCATCGCCCGCAACGAGGCTGTCGGTGAAGTGTTGCTTCACTCCCATCTTGAAGCCCCGCGCCCCGTTGGGCGGGAGCGGCAGGCGGATATTGCCTTCATGTGTCGTATGCATTTCGTACATTCCCATTTGAAGCTCGCTGTCGGCTGGCTCTCACCAACCGCAAGATTTCCCCCATCCTTGTGAGAAGATTGATGTTTTGCCGTTGGGCCCTAATCGAATCCGGCAGAAATCTTCTAAGCCTCTGTTTGGAATTGAGAAGATTCTGCCGGAAGCGCGGAAAAGCATGTTGAGAAAACCATCGAACCGCCCCGATCACCGGTTTCCCGTGCCGCCCCGCGGCGGCAGCCGTCGGCCATCAGAACCCGGAAATCAAAGTAGTGGGTACCCTTCCTGCCATTCGACTGCTGCCACTCGCACGGCACCTGGTTCTCGAGACCCACAACACCGGGTCGCGCGATGATCACATGCGCGCCGCACAGTTCTGTGTGGCTCTCGATGCCGCTGGTCTCGCCTTCGTCGGGTCCAGAGGTGAACTGGCCGGTGAAATGATTTCGCCGGTCCTTGGCGATCTTGCGGCCCGTCAAGACCTGCTCGGGCATTATCAACCCGCCATCTGACAAGCAGTTCATGCTCTTTCTCCTTTTGGCATGCTGGTACCGCTCGCCGGAATGCCCTCCGACGCTGCCCGCAGGCGGCGATACCGATTTCTGGTTTCGTGTTGAGAGCCCCTGGTGTCTTCAGGTGGCTCTGGATGCAGGCCTCACATTGAGCGGGCTTGCGAATTCTGGTGGTCTATCCTGTGCCGTTGACCATCATGGTTGCTCTCCTCTTGACCTTTTCCTCGAAGTCGGTCGCCGGGCTGCGGCGTAGTCGATTGTGAGGTTGGCTGATTGCCGGTTTCACGAAGAAAAAACTGCGCCTCGATCCATGTGATTTGCGGTTCGGCCTTCGCTTGGGGCCGAGAAACTACCCATTTCGGACCACCCGGCAACAGCTGATTTTGGCCAAAATTTCTTTGTCGAGTTCATTTCCGTCGAGAGAAAAATGATCCCACACAAATCACGCCAAAAGCTAAGTATTTGATTATATGGATAAAAACACCATTCTCCGCGTGACCCTGAAAAAGCGGGCGAGCAGACTCTTTTCCGCAGAATCGCAGAAAGCCCGGATTCGGCGCGATTTCCAGACCGCTGGCGCGACATTTTTGCCACGCAACTCATGGATGCGTGCTACGGGACGCTTGCAGGACGATAGTTTGAATCCCTCACCATTCCGCGCCCGGGAATCGCCATTGGGCGAATCAGACGCGGCCCCGGGGTGCGGAGTTGAGGGATGCGGGGCACGAATCCGGGAGGCGAGCCGCGAATTTTACATCGCGGGCGGCTTGCGAAATGCTCAAGAAGGTCATCGATCGTGCTTACTACAACGATACCGAGAAGTTCAGGCGCGGCGCCAAGATGGTCACCACGCTGACCCCACTCATCAACATCTTCAGCCGCGAGGAGTTGAACTTCAGCCGCAACCGGGCGGATGGCGACGATATTTTGGTTCTGGAAGCTGGTCGATGAGTAACGCCCGGAGGCGTCAGCGCTCGACCAACTCCGCCCTTTCGGGATCGTATTCATAGCCGGTGATCGTGCCCTCCCTGATCTTCTCTACAGCATCATCAATGACAAATAGCGGCACCAGAAACCACTCGCGCGGGGAGGTCGGACGACCAAAGCGATCGGCAATCTGGATGTCGAGCTGTGCCTTGCCAAAGATGCGATGGATCAGGTTTTCCAGCCTGGTCTGATTGATGTTGTACAGTTCATAGGTCGCAACGACCTCCACCTGCGCCATCAGGAATGTCGGCTGCAGCTGCGCACCTGCGATCCGCTTTTCCACGGGCATGGTCGTTACGCCGATCTTGTGGATCAGATCGCGATTGGCGGCCACAAGCGGATGATCGGACTTGCTGCGCAACACATAGATCGTGCCTGTTGTGCTATCGCCCTCTTCGGGAGCGTCCGAAAACAGCGGCCCGGCGCCAGCTTCCGTAATTCGGCGCCCAGCGTCATCCTTGTTGAGCGCCCGCTGCAGTGAGCGCATCAACATATTGCTTTCCGTGCCATTGTCGAAAATCACCCGCAATCGCGCATCGGTGCGGCCCTGATCGGTGAGCGTCGTCTCGCCCATCTCTGCTACGTAGGCTTTTTGGCCTTCGACGATGAAAAACCGCCCCTGTCGAATTTCGGCTTTAAGCTCGAATGGTCGGGTTTCCCGCGCGCCGGAGTCCAACTCGCGTTGAACCTTTTCAAACAGCGGCTTGAATTGGTCGAAGTCTTCGCATCGCTGGCGGTTTGCGACATCGTCAGATGCCTTCCTCTCAGAGGCAGAGCGGACATGCTTCAGCTCGGTAATCGGGCTGGCCTCGACCTCGACACCCAGAGCTGCCAGAAGGGCATCGTCGTCGAGGTCGTCGGTGCCTTCCGCAGGCTCAGCGTCAGCCAGCAGGTTGCCATGGTCCAACTCTGCCAGAAGGTCTGAGGCTTCCGGAAGCTCCCTGATGCGCTCAAGGCGCACCGCATAGAGGCGCTCGAAAATGTCTCCGTCTTCCGAGTGGCGCGGCAGTCGGCCCTGTTCGGTGACGAACTTCTGGATGTCCTCAAACCCCGCAATGATTCGCTCTTCGCGGGGTGTTCGTTTGACCTGCTTTTTCTGCTCCACTGCAATGCCAAGCTCAGCAAGGAGGGCATCGTCGTCGTCGGTGAAACCTTTACCCATTCATTGCTTCCTGCTTCATTCGGGCCAGGAAGGCGACGCCTTCGGCCATCCGCTTCTCCCAGGCATCGGCCGAAGTCAAAGACGGCAACCGACCGCGGTCCTGCTTGAACTTCACGGCGCGCCGGGCGAGATCTCGTGCCTCTTCGGGTGACAGCTGAATCTTTTTGGCCTCGATCACCGCAGCCACATCCCTCAGGCTTTGCTCGCTCATGGTTTTGGCAAGGATCGCATAGGCTTCGCTGAACGGATTGATCCGGTCGATGAGATCGATGTCCAGATCCCGGACGCTCAGCGCAAATTGGCGGACGCCATCGACGAATGCCGTGTTCACGACTGCCTCGCTGCCATCGCCGACGAGGGATTTTTTTGCCTGCTGGGTGAAGTTCATCGCAGCAATCGCGTGTTGGCGCACGGCCTCCTGATCCGCGTCATCCAACTCAGGATACCTGTCCCGGACGATCTTGCCCAGGCGGACCTGCGTCAACTCTTCCGGCACCATTTCCTCATCGAAAAGTCCGCGTTCGATCGATGTCTTGTCCTGCACAAAGGCAGTGATCACCTCGGTCAGGTCGTTTTGGCAGATCCGGTTGGCCTCGGGGCTCTTGGGCGGCGTCAGACCGTTGATTTCGATCTGGAATGTACCTTGTTCTTCATTGAAACCGACGTTGCACTTGCCCGGATCATAGCCCCCCTCGCCATAGTCAAAACCTTCTTGAGCCGTGTTGGTCGGGTTCTTGGGCTTGAATTCGAACTTCGGCGTCAGAACCTGCTCCATCAGCAGGCTGGCGGCGATGGCTTTCAGGGTGTCGTTTACTGCCTCGCGCACCGCCTCTTCGGATGCGTCCGGCTCGGCGATGAGGTTGGTGAACCGCGCATGCGTCTTGCCCTTGGCGTCACGGGTGGCGCGGCCGATGATCTGCACGATCTCAGTAAGGCTGGAGCGATAGCCGACCGTCAGCGCATGTTCGCACCAGATCCAGTCGAACCCCTCCTTCGCCATGCCAAGCGCGATGATGATGTCCACATGATCGCGGTTGTTCTTCTGCGCCGGGTCTCTCAAGGCCGCCGTTACCTTGTCGCGCTTGACCGGATCGTCATCCACCAGATCGGCAATGCGCAGTATCTGACCGTCCGGGCGCTTTACCAGCTGAAACCCGGTCGCCGGATCGGTGCCCTGCCAGTCGCCCAGGGCGTCGATGATGTGTTCGACCTCGCGATGCTTGTCCTTGGTGCTTTCGCGGGAGTTGACGTTGGGGATATGCAGGATCGTCTTCTCGGACGGGTCGAGAACCTTCAGCAGTTCATCCGCATAGGGCCCGCTGTAGAAAAAATAGCCGATATCGAGCGTCTTGAGATAGGTATAGCCGCTGAGCTGTTCGTAATAGGTATAGGTGACGGTCTGAAACCGCGCCTCGTCCTCGGGCGTCAGCACGGCCTCGGTGTCGCCCCGGAAATAGGATCCGGTCATCGCCACCACATGCACTTTGTCGCGAGCAAGGAGCTCACCCAGATGCGCGCCCAGCTTGTTGTCGGGGTTGGCCGAGACATGATGAAACTCATCCACGGCGATCAGGCGATCATCGAAGACCTCGATCCCGAACCGATCGACGGCAAAACGGAACGTCGCATGGGTGCAGACAAGGATCCGGTCGTCACATTCCAGAAACCGCCCCACCGCGCCCACCTTGCCATCATCCCCGCCAGGCGCATTGCACAGGTTCCATTGCGGCCGCACCACCCAATCTGCCCAGAATCCGAACTTCGACAAGGGCTCATCGGCAAAGCTGGACCCGATGGATTTCTCCGGCACCACGATGATCGCCTGTCTCAGCCCCTGATTGTGCAGCTTGTCCAGCGCGATGAACATCAATGCCCGACTTTTCCCCGACGCGGGCGGCGACTTGATGAGCAGGTACTGCTCACCCCGCTTCTCATAGGCGCGCTCCTGCATGGCGCGCATGCCCAGCTCGTTTGATTTGACGGCTGAACCGCTTTGCGAATACTTTACTTTAATCGCGGGACTGGTCTGAGATTTCTTCGCGTTCATTCTTCAATGTGCCCATATAAGCGGCCGCTTCCCATTTCCATAACTGGACCCAAGCGATCTCCATACGCTGCTTCAAAGTCAGCAATCTCCAAAGCGCGCAATTGAAAGGCGCCCCCGTTCCGTTGGAAAACAATAATCTTTCCGTCGTAAATCTGATATCCATGAGTTTCCGGGATAGGTAAGGTTATTTTTTCCATGCTGTTGTTTCCCAGCCTTAGGTTCCGCTCCACCACTTGTCCATTCGGGGTCTGAAACACAATTTCACCGAGGACTGAGTTCAGAGGGGTGTCTGCTGCTGGAAAAATTCCAAAATAGTGCGACATCCCCCTCGGGAGGTCAATTTGGTTTCCTGGTCTGAGCGGCCCGCGGTTTCGTGTTACATACCCCGCCTCAATCCAAAATGTGTTTCGCTCGCCTGGTATTTGGATATCGGGCCCGCCATCTGGTCGACGTGCGAATGAATTGCGCCATCCCTGATCATATTGATCAATAATATCTAAGATCGGGGTAGCAGCTTCCCAAAGAGAGTTAGCAGCATCAAGACCTTGTTGTAGTGTTGTTACGCCATCGCAGTCACCGGACACCTCGCAAGAGATTCCTGCCTCCACACTTCTGGTCAGACCATTTGCCGAAAAATTACCTGAACCGGCAACAACACCATATCTTAACGGATTATCCGAAATCATGTATGATATTTTCAAGTGAAAATCTTGTCTGGGGACATAGCCTTCCTGTGTACAGATCCACTCGCCGTCGTGAATACGAACTTCTGCGTTGGGCTTGTTCATGATGGCGCGCAACGCAGCAGGCTGGGTTCGACCATAATCAACACCGAATAACCAGCGTGTCGGAACATTTTCCCAAAAATCCTGTCCGAAATTTAGTTCAAACGTGTGCAGACCAGACATTGTTGCATATGCAAATAGGCAAAATAGCTGGTCTGCAGTAATGCTTCGGTACAGCCTATCAAGCTCTGAAAGAGTCGTTCTATTATCCTGAACGTTTTGAAAGAACAAGTTCGTGCTCAAGCTGTGCTCCCTTGATATTTCTTGGCATAGTGAAAGAAAAGCGTTTCAAGCCGGTCGCTGTCGTTTTTCATGAGTCGGCCTGAAAAAATCCTTTCACTTACTTCATCATTTTCACGGTGAGCCTCAGCTAAGTCAGAAGGCATGCTGTCAGGGTTGTATAGATCTGAAATGGAGGCGGGATAATGCCTTGCTCGCGCAAGGAGAATTCCCTCCGCAGTTTTAGACAAATCTAATTTGTTCTTATCAGTTAATTTTGGCATTGGGAACGTATTCCAGCCGAGAGTATTGGAGTAGCGAAAATCTGTTTTTAATTTTCCGCAAACTGCAGAAATCCAAACCATGTGCATTCGAGACGAAATGATGGACATATTCCACAAAGGTGCATCATATAATGCAAACAACAGATCGCTAACGATCGTATTGTGGTCAAACAGATCTACAGGCAAGAACTCTCGCCGTTCCGACGAGACCTTCGCAACAGCCAGTGAGTGTTTCTTCGCCGTACCGGCTATTTGGACAAATCTGTGGGATCTTTCGGCGAAGTCACGTGTTGACGCTGCGGCACTACCCGAGCGGAATTTCTCCACTTGTGCAAAAATTTCCTGCAAGCATGGTATACTTCTCGCTTCGTCCTCCTCCCTATCATGCACCCAGATGCACCAGCGCGGCTTACCCTGGATCATCTGCTCCGAGCCAATATAGGGTCTGATGAATCGTTCAGTGCGTGGATCCCAATTTATCAGCGTCTCTCGCTGTTCTCCGGAGAGAACTAAGTGTCCACCATCTCTTGGCATATTGCCAAAAAGCATTCTTGATAGGCCGTCTGATGGAAAGCGGCGTGGTTCAACGATGATATTCGGAGCAGCCGTGAGGTATGCATTGATCTCATCGGTTTGTCTAACCTCAATGTGGCCATCTCGAGTTGTGGAGTAAATGCGTTTTGTCGACTTGGAGCGGTTCGAGATTGAAATTATTGCCACAATAACCCCCGCATTGTGACTGGCGAGGTTGGACCATTTGAAGCTGGTATGAGCGAAAGAAATCTTCTGACCAGTAGCGAAGATGCAAGGCCAGAGGATAGGCACTTGTTGCCCTTGGCAAATTGAGTTTGTTGCAACAAACGCTGCGTCAGAGGCCGTATGATTTCCATACTCAGCAGCCTTCATAAACCAACCGGCTACATAATCGAGGGATTTCCAGCTACTCGTGTGGCCTTCGAATACTCTTCGCAGGTCGTTCTTCTGCTCGCCACTCTGCCACTTCGCCCCTAAATAGGGCGGGTTTCCACAAATATACGTCTCGCCCCCTTCATTCTCGAAATCAATCTGCGCCTGATCCAGCGGGCTTTGAAACAGATCCTCGGACTGAAACTTCACCCCCGTCCCCGTGGGCGGGCAGATCGACAGCCAATCCATCCGCAAGGCGTTGCCGCAGGTGATCCAGTTCTGCGCGTCCAGCGGCAGGAACTCGGCCAGCGCCTCTTTCTGGCCGCGCCAGGTCACGTCGCATTGGTATTCCGCGATGATCAGCGCCAGCCGCGCGATCTCGGCCGAGAAATCCCGGATCTCGATGCCGCGAAAGTTGGTCAGGGGGATGTCTGTCCTGCGATCCGCCTCGCCCCGCCTCTGGTTGATCACAGCCTCAATGGCGCGCATCTGCTTGTAGGCGATAACCAGGAAGTTGCCCGACCCGCATGCCGGATCGAACACTCGGATCTTGGCGATGCGGGCGCGCAGGTTGGCCAGCTTGCGCCCATTGTCCCCCGCCTCTTCCAATGCTGCGTTCAGATCATCCAGAAACAGTGGGTTCAGCACCTTGAGGATATTCGGCACCGAGGTATAGTGCATGCCAAGGACCGAGCGTTCATCCTCATCCGCCACCGCCTGAATCATCGAGCCGAAGATGTCGGGGTTGATCCTGGTCCAGTCCAGCCCGCCGATATGGCTGAGATAGCGCTGCGCGATCTTGGAAAATCGCGGCACCTCGGTGGAGCCGGAAAACAGCCCGCCGTTCACATAGGGAAAGACATCGGCCCAGCGGGGCAGTTCTGCCGTGGCGCGGTCCTTGTTTGCGGTATTCATCGCGCGGAAGATTTCGCCGATGATCTCATGCGTGTTCGACCCGTCACGGTTCGACATGCGGTCGATCGTGTTGGTGAACAGATCCTCGTCGGCGAAAATATCGGTGTCTTCGGCGAAAAAGCAGAAAATCAGCCGCGCCATGAAGTGGTTCATGTCATGGCGTTTTTCAGTAGTGCCCCAGGCAGGGTTGTCCTTCAACAGCTCGACATAGAGGCGGTTGAGGCGACCCGTGGCCTTGATATCAAAGGCGCTCTCGCGAATCTGCTTGACGGTGGAGATACCGGCGAGGGGCAGGAAGGTGCCGAAATGATCGGGAAAATCGGTGTAGGCGCAGGCCACGGTATCGCCGCCGATCAGGTCTTCGGCCTCGAACTCCTGCCCGTCGGTGGCGAGGATGAACCTGGCCTTGAACCTGATGGTGGCGGGGCTGGCCTTGAGCGCAGCGAGGGTCGCGGAGACCTCACCCGGCGCACAGGTAGCGATGTGGATGTTGCCCCGCTGCAGGACGCCACCGACGTCGGATTTGTTGGTATCCGCCTTGCGCAGCCTCTTGATCTCGGTCGCCTTGCGACCGAAGGCCTCCAGAAAGGCATAGGGAAATTCGGCAGCATCAAACGGCGCCTCGGCCAGATCGGAAATTGCCTGTTCAATCTCGACCGGGTTCATTTGCCGGTGCCCTCCCCGTAGCGCTGAACATCAATCTCATTCGCGCGCGCCATGATGCCAGCCAACTCAAATTCCATCTGTCGTTCCATCCAGGCTCTGGCAGACCCGCCGAATGCCTTTTCCAACCGCAAGGCCATCTCCGGCGATATTCCCGATCTACCATTGAGCAGGTTGCTCAATGTCTGTCGGTCAACGCCCAAGATCGCGGCGGCGGCCGTGACGCTCAGGCCAAGAGGCGCCAGGCACTCTGCGCGCACAGTGATACCAGGGTGATCCATCAATGCTCCTCGTTGCCGGGACCGTATGGTGATAATCGGCGATTATCAACAGGAGGAGCGCGAAGGGTGCAAAAAGGGGTGTGGATGCACTGGGCAATTCGTAGTGCATCTGTTCACTAATTCGGGTGCAAAACACATTGCCGACATCTCACCCTTGCAACAGCCCGTATCCTTCATTGCTGAAACTCTACGCTGACAGCGGGTATAAGGGACGAAAATTCCGGGAGGGGTTAAGGAAAGTTTGCCGCAAGGTAAATAGAGAACCATGCCCCGGAAGGACAGTCCGCTCGCCCGCTTGACAATGCCGCAAACAGAGAACCTTCACCGGAGCTGACTCCTGGCCACCTTCTAAGCCAAGGTCTGCTTCCCCTCCGCCTGTCGGCCCGAGGATCAACTTCTTCGGTTCCTGAAATCAGACCTTGTTAGCGATCATCCGATAGAGGCGTGGTTCTTGGCAACGCGCACACTGATATCTGGAATGCACAATCTGTGCGCTATCTAACGAGCCCTTATTGTGCCCTACGCAGTCGGCGGGACGATGGAAATACCTTCGCAAGGACGTCAGTCTGTTCTTGATCAAGCATGTTCAAGACCTCGTCATTCCGTTCGAGCGCGCTTTCACCACCCAAGTTGTACACTTGTCGGGCCACAGAGTGCAGTTCTTCTCCGGATAGCGAGGGGAGAGACACAATCATGTGTTCCGCCAACTTACTCTTGGCGCTCATTGAACCGCACGCCTGCCCGACTTGAACCAACCGTTCGACCAGTGCACTTCTCGCATTCGGACGCTCCATGTCCTTCAATAGGGCTTCAACTGAAGCCGGAGAGCTTGCAAGTGCCGGATCTCCCGTGTGTACAAGAACCCGGTTCCGTTGCTCATCGTTCAGGCTATCATCCGCAAGAAGGTTGATCGCAAACCGTGAGTCACTATCAGTAGCGGCCAAAATCCAGAACTCAAGCGCTCCGTCGGGCTTTTCAAATAATGGCACTGGTGACGAGCCAAGGATAGCTCTGACTGCATCGCACCGTCGGTCCTCGTCCAAAGCTTTCGATGTTGCCTCCAGGAATGAGGACAAATCACTATGCTGCAAATCCGGTTCTTGGGCCTCTGTGAGGATTTTCGCTATGCCCGCAGGCGTCAGGATCGACGCCACGAAACTGGACAACGCGGACACACGACCCGGCACTGCACTCCATACGATTGGGGTAACGTCAGCTATTTCTTGACTGCTTTCAGCACCCGATAGACCTCGTTGTACCATGTCGCATATTGATTCATATACGTCACCGATCCCCTTGTTGCCGGGCTGCTCGCGAATGAACTGACATGCCCTCGCCACAATATCCTTTGGTCGATAGTCGCCAATCTGTTCATCCGGCTTGGGCCATGCTCCGATCATGCACCGATGGACAACGACATATGCTTTGGGTGTGCCGGCCGCATTTGCAAGGAGCTGCGTCAGTATCTGGCCCACCTTCCCAATAGGAGAAAATTTGAACAAAGTCGCAGACATTGGCAGGAATTGATGCAGGTAGGCAGGGGTGTTGTGCATCGCGCCAATCCGATCCAACAGCCGCACAAGATGGCCACTGAGTGGTTCTACAGACCACGCTTTATCCGGCATGCTCTCCATGAGGGCATCATAGACCTCTACGGTTTCTTCAACTGGTGCGTCCGCGCTTATTACTGAATCCATACGGCCAACGATCTGGTTCCTTACGGATTCGCCAGATAGTTCGAAATTGCGTCCCAAGTAACCAGAAATACCTTTCGGCTGCGTGGAGAGCTCCTGCTCACTGAGTTTGGAAAGAACCCTGTCCCAAGAATCTTTTGCCTGCCCCTTCAACAAGTCCAGTGCGCGAACAGCAAATTGTTCCCGTAAACCATCCTCAGCCCATTGCAGAACGAGTTTCTCCAGCCCTGCTGCCGTCGTCGGATCGATATCCGCGCACCACTCCGCCATCAGATCATTAAACTTGTTCGCGCCCTCGCCGATTTCGAGCGGCCAACTTTCCCCATCTTCCATTTCTTTGTATAGACGGTCGGCAAACGCGATAAGAAACGCCCGTCTTTCGTCCGGGCCAGCCAGATTGCTGTAGCATGCTGCATCAACCCATGCGGCAGCTGCCGCCGACTGTGGCTGGACGCCTACCAACCGCGTGAGTTGGCTCCATAGCACATCACGCTCTTGCTGACCGAGCTTCGCGATGTCTTCGAATATCGAAGAAATTTTCGGAAGGACGGCAGCTACAAATTCAGGAGTAGCCTCCGGCCTTTCAAGTTCGCCAATGGCTTGATCCGAGTAGTCAGTCCCAAGATACTTCAAAAGAGGATTACCATACCTGTCTACCCACACTTCAAGCTCTATGAACGGCAATGTCTGCGACTCGGTATCAAGACGGATTTCGCGTTTCAGCAGCCAATCCCGAAGCAGGGTATCCGCGCCGGCAGATAGGCCGTCGGTCTCCCTTACGTCCAGGGCTAAATCGACGGCATCCTTGACAGCGCATGTCACTTCATCGAGGTTGGGCTCGCCACCTGTTGCCAGACGCCAATCCAACGGCTTCGAATTCAAGAGATCGTTGATGAACCTTTCGGAAACGTCCCGTCGATCCTCGGCAGTTGCGCCTTCTATGATCTGTCGGGCGCGTCCTGGTTGGATGTTCATACGAACGGCTTTAAGTGCCGCCATTTGTCTTATGAGCGGAGACAGAATTCTGCGTCTTCGGTCCTTGGGTATCCGGTCTACCAAGGCGGCCAGAACTCGCGCTGCGTTGGTGCGGCGAGTCTCGTTTTCCTGCGGCAGTGCCTCGCCGAAATCCTCCAATAGCACGACATCTTCGACCGCGAGGGGCTTGTCGTCCAAATGCCGTCCAAACGCTTCAAGCACGCCCTTAACGTCGCCGGACACGAGATTATCAAAAACAATCGCTGCTCTGTCACCGAACTTCCGTGTTATTGGGTCTTCGGCAAGCCGCAGCAGCGGCTGCAACACGTTGGGCCACCGCAGGTCTGCCAGGCTGGAGAGATAACGTCTGAGTTTTCGGTGATCAGCCCGCACGTTGCCGGTGAGACTGCCTTCATTATCAGCAACAAGGAAGTCTTTAAGCAGTTCTTGTGCCTGTGGCGCTAATTCTGACGGCGACTTGCCGCCAAATACAACACTGCGGAACTCCTGTATGATCTCGGGGCGGTTTTGCACCGCTTCGTAGAAGTCGGGAAAGTCGACCCGAAGCACGCACAATGCTGCCAATGACAGCGGGTGGTCAGAAACAGCACCTTTATGCAAACCACCTGGTGCGTCGGAGCCAATACCATTTCGTTCACGTAAACTACCGAGCCACCAGGACTGTATGAAGGCATTCATAAGCTGAATTGCATTCCGTGGACTCTGCACGTCAACATGGATCAATCGATCAGTAACGTCCTCCAGAGAGAAGTTTCGCTTCTTAAAGTCAACCGACACGCTTTCTATACCCTGCATTTTTTTCAGAGCAAAATCTCGCATGTCCAGCTTTGGGAATTGAGGAATCTCTAAACGAAACTGAAAAAGGCGATCAAGATACCGGCGCGCATCGCCGCGCGAAAACACAGCGCCCGGCAGGTTAGGACTGCCGAGTCCGCTGCGCCGCTTGATGGCTTCCGCAATTTTATCCTCGTCGCATGAAATCACAAAAACTACGCCAAATCCGTTAGCCGAAGTATTAAATGGCAACTCAAGAAACGTGCGCACGGCATCGAGTCCGGCCACCATTTCCGGAGCCGATAGTCGATCCAGGTCGTCCACAAAGACAACCAACCGTTCACATTTAAGGCCATCGCCCTTCCTGAATTTATTGATCTGCTCCGTCAGCAACCTCTCGTATTCTTCCGCCGATGTCGTAGGAAACGATACTGATGTTTGCGGCATAAAACGCGCGGGAGAGCGAACACGAAGGTCAACGATGCTTCTCGCGAACCAACCTGTCAGGCCTATTGCTGCCACGGCAACCCACGCTGCCGATTGTTGACCCTCAAGGCCCGTCGTCCATACAAGGATTGCCGTGATCAACACGGCGGCGAGAAAGAGTACCAACAATAAGACTGCACTGCCAACAATCTGGCCGAACGACTCACCAAACCAGTCTCGGAATGACCGGCGCTCATGTGTAACTCTGTTGACCTGCTCAAACAGATGCTGCCGCAGCGCGTTCTCGTCGCCACCGAGCTGTTTGAACGCTTCCCGCAGCAATGCGCGCTTCAAGTCCTGCTCACCACCAAAACGCCACGCATTGAACGAAATGACGTGAATATGATCGGCCCGGCGGTTGCCAACTGTCCCAGTCTTGTCATCTTCCAGATCGCGTCTGTAGAGGGCTTTGATCGAACTCTTGCCCGTCCCCCACGGGCCAAGCAGCCCGACGCTGAAGGGCGGTTTATTTGTGGGCGCCTCAATTAGATCCCTCAGCGCCTCCGCGTAATCTTGGTGCCCAAACGCGTCCGCACTGCGATCCTCCAATTCCTTGTCCAAGATGCTGGGCATTGCCCTTGGCGGGGAAATCTTCTTGGGGGAATTATTCATTGTAGCGCTACTCGTTACTGACGCCAGCTGGGCAATATTAAGCAGTAGTATTGCTTCAATACCACAGTTGAACAACAGGATTGTGCGAGCAGTTATTCGGGACGTCCAGTTTCCACTGTTATCGGATCAAAAGCCGACCGTAAAGATGTGGCCCCAGACCGGTCCTTCGACCAAATAGCAGCGAACGACCGGTCTCCGCCCGATCTACCAAAACCCACTCACGTCGATTGGACGAGTAGCGCTGACAGAATGCGCTGGTCCCATGCTTCTGAAGGCTCGAGCAGAAAAATTTTCAGAAAATGCTTCGTCATTTCGCCGTTCGGCCAATGTCATTCGTGAAAGCCGACACCATCGAGAAGAACAGTTGACGAAAGGAGCCAAGACAGACCCCGCCACCTCCTGATCTGCGCGCCTTCATCGTGCAGCGCGCAGATCGGCAGTTGGCGATGACATGACCCTCCGAAGCTCATGACCCGCCGGGACGAAACCCGGCACCACTTTCACCAAAGGGAGGCACCATGTTTCACAGAAAAATCACCCCGAATGCAGGCATTCACTCCACCGATGTCGGCGAGATCGCGCTTCGCGCGTTTCTATCGACCAACCACGAGGCGCTCGGCCATGCAGCCGTTCTGCTCGCGGATCGGCGCGGCGCACGGCTCATCAATTCGATCCGCGACGGCCTCATCCAGCCGGGGCCACTGACACGCCGTCTGCGCCGCCTGCTTCTCGATCTGCGCGGCATTCTATTCCTCGAGCATGCCCATGACGAGAACTGGGATGATGCCGGATGCTTTGCGGTGCTGGATCCTTGGGATCCGATCGTGCCCGAAATCTGCCTGCTTGCCGATGGGCTCGACGATGCACTGCACGGCGCCGGACTGGCCCCCGCCTCAGGTGACTGCGCGGCCTGATGCACTCCCCACATCGCCGCGCGCTATGCGGCGGTGTGGGCAGAGCGGCCGCCGAAATAAATCTTGTCAAACCGCAGATTTCTTCTTCGTGTCAGGGAAGAACGACCAATATTCTCGTTACCAGCACCCGACCAGCCAGTGAAACCAGAAAAAGAAGCCAGCCACACCCAGATCTCTCCTCCCGCGATGCACGAGCCATGACGCCGATGAATCAGGCACCACCAGCACCGTTCATGCATGCAAAAGGGAGACCATCATGCTCAACACCACCACCCTGGCCACAGATCAGGCCCGCTACAACGCGACTGCTTCGACAGAGGCGTATCTGCGCCGCCACGGCGCGGGCCTCTGTGACCTGCTCGACGCGTTCGACGACCCGGGCGGGTTCGAGGCGCTCTGCGGCCTGCATGTGGCCCTGTCAGCCGCCTTCCCGGAGGCCGATGCCGCGGAAGCCGCGCTGCGCGATATTCACGGCGCTCTGGAGGGCCAGGCGCCGTCAGCGCTCGATCGCATCAGCCGCGAGCGAAACATGTCGGCCTCCGATATGACCCGTTGGCATGGCGCGCGGGTGAGCGAGCTTCTCGCGCGATTCCGCAATACCAGGTGACCACCTCAACAGGCCGCGCCCCGATCGGGCGCGGCAGCCCTCATGCACATGCATCAGGATATCTGTGACGCCTGTCTCTGGCTGTGTCGAACATTCCGGATGAAGTTCGTCAATCTCTGGATCGAACGGCATTTTACCGATCTCAACCATAAGATCGGAGAGATCACGGCCATTTGGCCGAGAAATCAATCCACTCTCACGACTTCGGCAGCGCAGGAGGGATTCATCGCTCTGGGCTACAATATCGAAAACACCGGTGCGGGGGTGATCATTTCCGACACGACACCCTGAACACCTTTGCGCGGATCAAAATAGCGTTGTGCAGGTCACATTCAGTGTAGAATACCAATAAATTTAACGATAGAGGGCGGCGCGAGCCGCCCTTTTTCTTTTCTACACTTTTTTCGGTCGTTACAGGTAGCCCGCTGCATGCATGCGCATCGAGGAAAACATGCATGTCGGCCGACCCCTGGCACTCATTTCTTCATTGTCAGCATGCATCTCATTCATTCCGAACCGCATCGGAATCGTCGGTGCTTCACGCCGCTGCGGCTCTGTCAGATCACCAAGCAAAAAAACTTCTGATCTAATTTTGGTCTTTGCGATCAGCGCCCCATATCTCTCTGGACAGTTTCGAGCCTTCGTTCACACTCAATGGGCCGAAAGAACGGCGGAATCGGGCGTTTCCCCCCGATTGACCCTTTTCGCTTGCAAAATGGCCATTTCAGCCCGGTCGGTGGCCATTAATTGGTGGTTGGAACAACAACCAAAATTAGCTTGCGGCACACCCACTTTGAAAACAAGCGATAGAGGCAAGTTATGCACCCTTGCCAAGGGGTTCCAAAATTGACCCGCTGAATGCTCATCCCTCGATTACACCGCTGGTTTGTTTATCTTGCTCAGTTCCCACCTTTGCGATGACGCAAACTTATGCGCAAATCGCGCAAACCTTTGGGCATCGCGCACGATTACACGCAATCCTACACTACGTCAGAAGTCCAGATTTTCCACATTCAGCGCATTTTGCTGAATGAATTCGCGCCGCGGCTCGACCACGTCACCCATCAACTTAGTAAAGAGATCGTCGGCCTCGGCCACGTCATCCACCTCCACCCGCAACAGTGTGCGCGCTTCGGGGTCCAGCGTCGTCTCCCACAGCTGATCGGGGTTCATCTCGCCCAAGCCCTTGTAACGCTGTAGCGACAAGCCCTTTTCGCCCTCTTTCAGGATGGCGTTCAGCAGGTCCATCGGACCGTAGATCATCTCGGTCTTGTCCTTGCGCATCAGCGTCGCGGGCAGGTTATAGACGTCCTGCAAGTGCTCGGTGAAAGTGCCGGTGCGCTTGGCCTCGCCGCCCCGCAGCACCGGGCCGTCCAGCGTGCGCACCTCTTCGACGCCGCGCAAGATGCGGGCCAGACGAATGCCGTGATCCTGCGTGATCCGCCCCTGCCAGCCACGCTCGTATTCCAGTGCGATCAAGTTCAAACGCTCGGCCACTTTATCGGCGACGCCTTGCAAATCGCCCTCGATCGCGCCTGGCGCGAAAGCGCCCGCGATGGCCGCCTGCTCGAGGATATGGCGCGGATAATGCGTGGGAAACGCGTCCAGCACCCGGCGTAATTGCCGCGCATTATCGACAACACGGGCCAGATCCTGTCCCGCGATATCCTCGCCATTGCCCTGCCGCAGCGTGACCCCGTCGACACCCTGGTCGATCAGGTAATTCTCCATCGCGGCCTCGTCCTTGAGATAGACCTCGGACTTGCCGCGCGACACTTTGTAGAGGGGCGGCTGAGCGATAAAGAGATGCCCGTTTTCAATAAGTTCCGGCATCTGTCGATAGAAGAACGTCAAGAGCAATGTGCGAATATGTGCGCCGTCCACATCGGCGTCTGTCATGATGACGATCTTGTGGTAGCGTAGCTTGTCGATGTTGAATTCATCGCGCCCAATGCCGGTGCCCAGCGCCATCACCAGGTTGCCGATCTCTTGGCTACCCAGCATCCGGTCGAACCGCGCGCGTTCCACGTTAAGGATCTTGCCCTTCAGTGGCAGGATCGCCTGCGTGCCCCGATCGCGGCCCGTCTGAGCAGAGCCTCCGGCCGAGTCGCCCTCGACGAGGAACACCTCGGTCTTGGTCGGATCCTTCTCCGAGCAATCCTTGAGCTTGCCCGCCAGGAAATTCACATCCATCGCCGATTTGCGGCGCGTCAGCTCGCGCGCCTTGCGCGCCGCCTCGCGAGCCAGGGCGGCCTCGACGATCTTCGAGGTGATGATCTTGGCCTCGTTCGGGTTCTCCTCGAACCACTCGGCCAACTTTTCCGACACGAGGTTCTCGACGGCGGGCCGAACCTCCGAGCTGACCAGCTTGTCCTTGGTCTGGCTCGAGAATTTCGGATCCGGCACCTTGACCGACAAAACGCAGGTCAGCCCTTCGCGCGCGTCGTCGCCAGTGAAGTTGACTTTCTCCTTCTTGGCGATGCCGCTGGACTGCGCGTAATTGTTGATGGTCCGCGTCAGCGCGCCGCGAAAGCCCGCCATATGCGTGCCCCCATCGCGCTGCGGGATATTGTTGGTGAAGGGCAGCACCGTCTCGTGATAGCTGTCGTTCCACCACATCGCGACCTCGATGCCGATATCGTCCCGCTCACCGGTGATGAAGATCGGATCGGGCAGCATCGCGGTCTTGTTGCGGTCCAGATACTTGACGAACTCGCGCACGCCGCCTTCGTAGAACAGCTCGCTCTCGCGCGGCTCCTCGGGGCGCTCGTCACGCAGAAGAATGCGCACACCGGAATTGAGAAATGCCAGCTCGCGCAGACGCTTTTCCAGGATCTCGAAGCTGTAGGCGAGGTTCGAGAACGTCGTTGTCGAGGCGAGAAAGCGCACTTCGGTGCCCTTGCGGCCATTCGCCGGGCCGACAACCTCCAGATGCTTGACGGTGTCGCCCCGCTCGAACCGCGCGATATGCTCCTTGTCGTTGCGCCACACACGCAGCTCCAGCCAGTCGCTCAGCGCGTTGACCACCGACACACCAACGCCGTGCAGACCGCCCGACACCTTGTAGGAGTTCTGGTCGAATTTGCCGCCCGCATGCAGCTGGGTCATGATGACTTCGGCCGCCGAGACTCCCTCTTCCTCGTGGATCGCCACCGGGATTCCGCGGCCATTATCGCTGACCGAGACCGAGCTGTCGCCGTGGATCGTGACGGTCACACGGTCCGCATGACCGGCCAACGCCTCGTCGATGCCGTTATCCACGACCTCGTAAACCATATGGTGCAGGCCCGACCCGTCATCGGTATCCCCGATATACATTCCGGGACGCTTGCGCACGGCATCCAAACCCTTGAGAACCTTGATTGAATCGGCGCCATATTCTTCCGGCGCGGCCACAGCCTCGGACATGCTGAATTTCCCTGATTATTTCCTGATTTTATAAGGGTTCCGGCAGGGGATGTCACGCAGCTATGCGCTGTTTTCCGCGCCCCGAAAGCCGTGCGATCAAAGGGGCGAGACCTGCGAGGTTCCACCCTCTTCCGTCACCTCGATATGCTGCGCACGCGGACCAAGTTCGGCAAACAATTCCGGCCCGGTACCGGTCATCCAGGCCTGCGCGCCAAGGCCGCAAATCTCGTCATAAAGCGCGGCGCGGCGGCCCGCGTCCAGATGCGCCGCCACCTCATCGAGCAGCAGGATCGGCGGCGCGCCAAAGGATTTGGCCAGCGCCCGCGCATTCGCGAGGATCAGCGACACCAGAAGCGCCTTTTGCTCGCCCGTGCTGCAATCCTTCGCGGGCACGCCCTTGGCCGAATACACACCGTAAAGGTCCGCGCGGTGTGGCCCCACCAACGTGCGCCCCGCCACCAGATCGCGAAACCGGCTCTCGGCCAATGCGGCGCGGTAATCCTCGGCGCTGCCGGGCATTTCGCCATCGGTCGCCGTCAGCTCCAGCTCGGCCACTGGAAACGCTGTTTCGGCCTCGGCCTGCGCGGCGTGCAATTCCTCCAGCGCCGCGCGACGGCCTGCGTCGATCTCGGCCCCGCGGGTGGCCATCTGCGCCTCCAGAGCCAGATACCAATGCGCATCGCGCACCTGGTCCTTCAGCAGGCGATTGCGCTCGCGCATGGCTTTGTCGAAATCCAGAACCGCCTCGGCATGGCTGGGCAAGAAGCTCATCGTGACACGGTCCAGAAACCGCCGCCGCCCCTCGGCCCCCTCGATCCAGAGGCGATCCATCGACGGCACCAGCCAAAGCACCCGCGCCAGCCGCCCCAGCGCCAATTGCGGCGCCGCCTTGTCGTCGATGCGCAGCTGCCGCGCACCGCCATCCTCGGCCCAGATCTCTACCTCGTGCAGACGGTCCAGCGAATGCAGTACGCCCGACAGCTTCCATCCCAGCGCCTCGGGCCGCCGGACCATGTCCTGCGCCGCCGCCCGCCGCATGCCGCGCCCCGGAGAAAAGAGCGATACCGCCTCGATGAGGTTGGTCTTGCCCGCGCCATTGGGTCCATGGATCGCCACGGGCCGCGCATCCAGCGTCAACGCCGCCGATTTATGCGAGCGGAAGTGAGATAGACGAAGGGATGACAGATACAGACCTGTCATCCCCTAACTTTCATTGTTCCAAAAGTACTCAAAAACCCAGCGCGTCACACGCGCATCGGCATGACGACATAGACTGCGCTCAGGTCATTCCCCTCGCGCATCAGCGTCGGGTCGCCGGCGGAATTAAAGAGAAACACCGCGTTCTCGCGATCGACCTGGCTCGCGATCTCCAGCAGGTATTTCGCGTTAAACCCGATCTCGAGGCGTTCGTCGCCGTAAGCCACAGCCAACTCTTCTTCGGCGGCGCCGCTATCGGGCGCGTTGACGCTCAGGATCAGGCGATCCTCGTCCAAGGATAGTTTGACGGCGCGGCTCCGCTCGCTGCTGACGGTTGCGACACGGTCGACGGCCTTGGCAAATTCGGCGGCGTCCACCTCCATCTTGCGGGTGTTGCCCTGCGGAATGACGCGCGTGTAGTCAGGGAATGTGCCGTCGATGACCTTTGAGGTCAGCGTGATGTTCGGCGTGGCAAAGCGGATCTTTGTCTCGCTCACCGACACGGCAATCATCATGTCGTCATCGTCCAGCAGCTTGCGCAGCTCGCCGACGGTCTTGCGGGGCACGATCACGCCGGGCATCTCCTCGGCGCCGGCGGGCAAGTCCGCGTCGATCCGCGCGAGGCGATGGCCATCGGTTGCGACGCAGCGCAGCACCTGTCCGTCCTCGCCGGTCGAGACGTGCATATAGACGCCATTGAGGTAATAGCGCGTCTCCTCGGTCGAGATTGCGAATTTCGACTTGTCGAAGAGGCGGCGCAGCACCGGCGCCTTGGCCGAGAAGTTGCTGGCATATTCCGAGGACGCCATGACCGGGAAATCTTCTTTGGGCAGGGTCGCAAGGTTGAAATTGGACCGGCCCGCCTCGACCGTCAGACGCCCGGAGGTGCCATCATCGGCCAGAGTGACCAGCGCGCCATCGGGCAGCTTGCGGACAATCTCGTGCAGGGTCACGGCGGACACCGTTGTCGCGCCGGGCCGCTCGACCTGTGCGGGTGCCTTGTCGCTGACCTCGATATCGAGATCGGTCGCGCGGAAATTCACGGTGTCGCCCTCGGCCTCGATCAGCACGTTGGCAAGGATTGGGATGGTGTTGCGACGCTCGACGACCGATTGCGCCTGGCTAACGGCCTTAAGCAAGGTTCCGCGTTCGATGCTGAGCTTCATGCCCATTCTCCCTTAAACGTGCCGACGCCGTGCCGGGACTGGCACGGTATCGAAACCACCTTGCGGCGCAAGTCAATTATACGGTTTGTGGTGAGGTTTGCGCGGGGGGTCAAGCCCCGCGCCCCGGTCACGCCTCGAGCGTACGGCGCAACAGATCGATATCTTCGGCAATCTGCACATCGGCCACGCGCAGCTCGTCGATACGGCGCACACCGTGCATGACGGTCGTGTGGTCACGCCCGCCAAAGCGGCGCCCGATTTCGGGCAGGCTGCGCGAAGTCATTTGCTTGGCCAGATACATCGCCACCTGGCGTGGACGGGCAAAAATGCGCACGCGCTTGGGCCCGATCAGATCGCTGAGGCGGATGTTGTAATGGTCCGACACCTGGCGCTGGATCTCTTCGATGGTCACCTGCCGCTCGCTGCTGCGCAGCACATCGGCCAGGCAATCCTGCGTCAACTCCATCGTGATCTCGTGCCCAACCAGCGAAGCGAAGGCGAAAAGGCGCGTCAAAGCGCCTTCCAGAACGCGGACGTTCTTGGTGATGCGCATGGCCAAAAATTCCAGCACACCATCGGCCAGAACGAGGCCGGGATATTGCGTGCGGTAATACTCGACCTTTGACTGCAAAATGCCGAGGCGCAGCTCGTAATTGGTGGGGTGCAGATCGACGACGAGGCCGCACTGCAGACGCGATTTGATCCGCTCTTCGAGATTCTCGATCTCGCCCGGCGCGCGGTCGGCCGAGATGATGATCTGCTTGCCGCCATCCACCAGCGCGTTGAACGTGTGAAAGAATTCCTCCTGCGTGCTGTCCTTGCCGGCGATGAACTGCACGTCGTCAACCATCAGCACATCGACCGAGCGGAACATGGATTTGAAATCCATCATCTTGCGCTCGCGCAGGGCCGACACGAAGCGATACATGAACTGCTCCGCCGAAAGGTAGACCACATTCAGCTCCGGTTGGCGCTGCGACAGCTCCCACGCGATGGCGTGCATCAGGTGCGTCTTGCCCAGGCCGACACCGCCATAGAGGAACAGCGGGTTGAATGTGACCGGGCCGCCGGATGCCACGCGCTTGGCCGCGGCATGGGCCAGCTCGTTGGGTTTGCCCACGACGAATGTGTCGAACGAGAAGCGCTTGTCCAGCGGCGCGGCGGGCATGCTGGCGTCGCGCTGTGCGGGCGCCTTGGCATCGGCAGCCGGGCGTGGACTGGACGCCCGCGCGGTGGGACGTCCCGCACTATTGGCTGGCACCTGGAAATGGACACGGCGGATATCGGGCGAGATGCTGCGCGCATGATACAGGATCTGATCGCCGTATTTCTGGGACACATAATTGCCTACAAAGCTCGTCGGCACGGCAAAGGTGGCAACACCCTCCTCGACATGCGACAGCTCCAAGGGTTCGATCCAGCTTTTATAATTGCTCTTGCCGATCGTCTTGAGAAGGTCCTGCTTGAGTTGGCCCCATTGATCTTGTGTCATGCGTTCCTGCTTCCGCGGCTCTTGTCGTTTCCACCTCAACGCCAAGCCACCCCGGACCTCGCGCAACCGAATACGACCCAAACGCCGTGGCACAAAGCACCATCCCTCCGCCGGACAGGGTCCGGCAGCTGCACCACCCCTTGGACCGGGTAGGTGAAGGAACGACATGACAAACGCGATACAGCGGACCTCAGTCCTCCGTGCCGCGATCGACGTCGGTATGCTTTATTTGGACATGCCGGGTTGCCCCGCAAAGACCCCTTTCGGCAAAGCCCCCCAAAGGCCCGCCACCGGAATCAGCTTGTCCCCCCAAGCGTGAATCGCATGGGCAAGTTAGCAAGCTGTCGCGCGCTGCGGCAACCTATCTTATGCCTTGACTCTGATTTTGCGTGAAAAGAATCTCAGCGGCATATTTCTGTCACAGAAACGCAAAAGGCGCCCCAAGCGGGACGCCTTTTTCAACCTTAAAATCAAAGGCTTGGGTCAGCCGATAGCTTTCACGCGGCTCGACAGGCGCGACATCTTGCGCGCTGCGGTGTTCTTGTGAAACACGCCTTTGGTGACACCGCGCATAAGCTCGGGCTGGGCTTCGCGCAGAGCTGCTTCTGCAGCGGATTTGTCACCCGAGGCGATGGCCTCTTCTACCTTGCGCAGGTAGGTGCGGATGCGCGAACGACGGGCCTTGTTGACCGCAAAGCGTGCCTCGTTCTGACGTGCGCGCTTTTTTGACTGAGGCGTATTAGCCATGAGAATCTCATCCTTGATCTGGTTCGGTATCGAATTTCACTGCGGACACTGCCAAACCCAGATCTTCGGTCGTACCGAAGGTGATTCTTGCCTGAGCGGGCATCGCGCGCATGTATGACGGAGGGCTTTAGCCTCGGTTGCGGTAAAATGCAACCTCCCATGTGGAAGAGCCGCCGTACCATAGCGCCAAACCTGCCACGCACCGACCGTAGTCGCACGATTTGCATGCAAACTGCCGGTCTGTGCCCTCGCCGCCTCCCGGATCAGCGTGTCCGGAGGCGAGCCGCTGTTCGGAAACTTCTAGCGCGACGGCACGTTTCTTGGGGGCATACCATCACGCTTGGTGCCAACATCACCGCCGCGCTGAACGTGTTCGATGCAAATAGCGATACCAGCTTTGGTAGCAGTAACGCTTCGCAGACACTGAGCCGCCCGCCCGGGCCTTCATGACCGGGCGGGGTGCGGCGCTGCTAAGGCCCCCACGTGCTATTTGTCGCGAAACTGCGCTTGCCGCTTTTCCTTGAAGGCGGACATGCCCTCGGCCTGATCCTCGGTCGCGAAGAGCGAATGGAACACGCGCCGCTCGAACAGCAGACCTTCGCTCAGCGTGGTCTCAAAGCTGCGGTTGACGGCCTCCTTGACGGCCATCACGGACATCATGGACTTCTCGGCGATCTTGCCCGCGGCCGAGCGCGCCTCTTCCTTCAGCTTCTTGACCGGAACGACGCGGCTGACCAGGCCCGCGCGCTCTGCCTCCTCGGCATCCATGAAGCGACCCGTCAGATTCATGTCCATCGCCTTCGACTTGCCGATGAAGCGCGTCAGACGCTGCGAGCCGCCAAGGCCCGCCATGATCCCCAGGTTGATCTCGGGCTGGCCGAACTTGGCGGTATCGGACGCGATGATGAAATCGCACATCATGGCCAATTCGCACCCGCCACCCAGCGCATAGCCCGACACCGCGGCGATGATCGGCTTGCGGATGCGGGTGATCGCATCGTGCTGCGCGCCAAAGAAATCCTCGGAAAACATCTCGACGAAGCTCTTGTCGGACATCATCTTGACGTCTGCCCCGGCAGCAAAGGCCTTGTCCGAACCGGTGAGGATGATGCAGCGCACCTTGTCGTTGGCTTGTGCCTCCTGAAGCGCGCTGACCAATTCCTGCAGCAGCTGATCGTTCAGCGCATTCAGGGCATCGGGGCGGTTCAGGGTAATCTGGGCGACGTGGTCTTCTACTTCGACGATGATCGTCTCATAGGCCATGAAATCTGCTTTCGCTTGTTTCTGTCAGACGGGCAGTCTTAACACCACGGCGCCCCGGATCAACCTAATCTTGCAGGGCGCATCATCGCTGGCATTTGCGGCAATAAAAGGATGAGCGCCCCGATTGCACGACGCGGCCGATCGTTCCGCCGCATTCCGCCCTGCGGCACTGCTCGCCCTCGCGGTCGTAGACATCGAAACGGTGTTGGAAATAGCCCAGTTCGCCATCCGCGCGACGAAAATCCCGTAACGACGATCCGCCTGCCTGAATTGCATCGCGCAGCACATCGCGAATGATCGACACCAACGATGCCGCACGCGCCGCCCCGATGTTGCCCGCGCGGCGACGCGGCGAGATGCCGGCGCGATAAAGTGCTTCACACACGTATATGTTGCCGAGACCCGCAATGAGGCGCTGATCCAGCAGCGCGGACTTGATCGGGGTATTCTTACCCTTGAGCGCGGCCACGAGGTAATCCTCGTTAAAGCTGTTCCCCATCGGCTCGGGCCCCAATTTGGCCAGAAGAGGATGCGCCTCCGCCTCGTCAGTGGCGAACATGTCCATTGCTCCGAACCGACGCGGGTCGTTGAACGTGACGCGCGCGCCGCTGGCCATGTGAAACACGACGTGATCATGTTTTTCAGCGGCCGGATGATCGTGCACGAATTGTCCGAGCGGATCGCCGGAAATCAGTATGCGCCCCGACATTCCCAAGTGGATAAGCAGCGTTTCACCCCCTGCAAGATCTGCCAGGATATATTTCGAACGCCGCCGCAGACCCATCACCTGCTGGCCTTCCAGCCGCGCCGCCATACGCTCGGGAAAGGGCCAGCGCAGATCGGGGCGGTTTACGTCGGCACGGGCGATGGTGCCGCCTTCCATCACAGGCAGAAGGCCACGGCGCACCGTTTCGACTTCGGGTAATTCCGGCATGTTTGGCCTCTTGCAACCGCGCCGCATTGTGTCCGCGGCCTCGCGCCCTATAACAAGGGTCGATAACGGCGCAAGGCAAGAGCGATGAGCGACAAGACCACCCATTTTGGATTTCAGGACATCCCCGAAGATGAGAAAGCGGGCCGCGTGCGCGGCGTCTTCGGCTCGGTTGCCAGCAAGTATGACGTGATGAACGACGTAATGAGCATGGGCATCCACCGTGTCTGGAAGGACGCAATGATGGACTGGCTGGCGCCGCGCCCCGGCCAGCGCCTGCTGGACGTGGCGGGCGGCACGGGGGACATCGCCTTTCGCTTTCTCAAGCGCGCGGGCAGCGGTCACGCCACCGTGCTGGACCTGACCGAACCGATGCTGATTGAGGGCAGAAAGCGCGCCGAAGCCGAAGCGATGGCGGACGATCTGGATTGGGTTGTCGGTGACGCCATGGCCCTGCCCTTCCAGGACAATTCCTTCGACGTCTACACGATCAGCTTTGGCATCCGAAACGTCACCCGCCCCCAAGAGGCGCTGGACGAGGCCTACCGCGTGCTGCGCCCCGGCGGACGCCTGATGGTGCTGGAGTTCAGCCAGATCCCGAACGACATGATGCAAAAGGTCTATGATCTCTATAGTTTCAACATCATCCCCCGTATGGGCCAGGCGATCGCCGGAGATCGAGACAGCTATCAGTATCTTGTCGAGTCCATTCGGAAGTTTCCGGATCAAGAGACGTTTTTGCAGATGGTGCGCAAGGCAGGTTTCGGAAACGCAAGGTATCGCAATCTCAGCATGGGCATAGCCTGCCTGCATTCCGGCTGGAAACTGTAGGCGATGCGGGGACCGCACAATATTATTCGACTGATCCGCACCGGCGCCACTCTGGAGCGCACGGGCGCCATGCCCATCGTGATGGACGCGATGGACGCGCCGCCGCAGGTGCGCGCCGCGCTGCGCCTCTTGGCTTGGCCATTCAAGTGGCTGGGCGCCAAGGGTGATCCGGCAATGCCGCCCGCGCCGCGCGCGCTGACCGCCTTGGGGCCGGCATACATCAAATTCGGACAAATCCTATCAACGCGGCCCGATCTGGTCGGAAGCGAGTTGGCACAACAGATGCGTGTCCTTCAGGACAAGCTGCCTCCGTTTCCCGAGGATGTCGCCATGGCGGCCATCGAGTCCGAGCTGGGCGCACCCGTTGAACAGTTGTTCGACGACTTCAGCCCTCCGGTGGCGGCCGCTTCGATTGCACAAGTGCACAAGGCGCGCCTGCGCGACACCGGCGAGGCTGTGGCCATCAAGGTACTGCGCCCCGGCATCGAGCGTGCGTTCCGCGTCGATATAGACGCCTTCTATTTCGCCGCCTCGATGATCGAGCTGCTTTCGGCCTCGTCGCGACGCTTGCGGCCTACAGATGTCATCGCGCATTTCGAAGGCGTGGTCATGGGCGAGCTGGATCTGCGGCTCGAGGCATCTTCGGCGTCAGAATTCGCCGCCAATACCGAAGGCGACAAGGGTTTCGAACTGCCCCCCATCAAGTGGGAGCTGTCAAGCCGCCGGGTCATGACGATGGGCTGGGCCGATGGTGTGCCTCTGGGCGACAATGACGCCATCGACGCCGCCGGCCACGACCGCCGTGTGCTGGGTGACCGGGTGCTGCAACTCTTTCTCAGCCACGCCTTGCGAGATGGCTATTTCCACGCCGATATGCATCAAGGCAATCTGAAGGTCGCGGCCAACGGCAACATCATCATCTACGATTTCGGCATCATGGGCCATATCGATGAGTATACCCGCCGGGTCTATGCCGAAATCCTCTACGGCTTTATCAAGAGGGACTACCGCCGCGTCGCCGAAGTGCATTTCGAGGCCGGATACGTGCCACCCGACCGCGATGTGGATGAGTTCGCCCGCGCTCTGCGCGCTGTGGGCGAGCCGATTTTCGGCATGGACGCGACGCGCATCAGCATGGGCAACCTGCTCAGCTATCTCTTCGAGGTGACAGAGCGATTTGGCATGGAGACGCGCACCGAGCTGATCTTGTTGCAGCGCACGATGGTCGTTGTCGAAGGTGTAGCCCGCTCACTCAATCCCCAGATCAATATCTGGGAAGTCGCAAAACCCGTGGTCGAGGATTACATCCGCAAAAGCTTGGGCCCCCGGGCCGTTGCGCAAAGCCTCGGGCGCACCGCCGCAGTCCTCGCAAGGTTCGGACCACGTCTTCCACAACTGGTCGAATCTGCGCTGATGCGCAGCGCAAGCCCGCCCCCACCCAACCCGCCTCGCCGCCGTCGGCGCGATCTAGTCCTCTGGGGCGTCTTTGGCGTGATCTCGGGCGCTACAGTGACATCATTGATTTTTCAATTGGGGTAGTGCGCCTGAAAAACCGGTGGATCATCGCGAATTCATCAATCCCCATTTCACAAGAAAAAAGGCGGCCCTAGGGCCGCCTTTCAAATAACTACAAGAAGCAGCTATCAGGTGTCGTCGCTCGAATCGATCGCTGCAATCGCGATGATGCCGACTGTGACACCGGCTGCAACCAGGGCTGCGGTGCTCATGCCCATCGCGCCTTGCGACGAAACGAACGGGTCAGCATTTGCATCCTGAGCAACGGCAGGCGCTGCGAAGGCAGCGGCCAGCGCAGCTGCTGCTGCGAAAGTCGAAATCTTTTTCATAACATTCTCCAATTCATGTCTCACGGCATGCGATTGCACGTGTACTCAACCACATATCGCACAGCCAGTTCCGAAACGAAACAAATTTCGGCAAATGGTGAATGATTAGCCGAAAACTGCCGTGAGCGCAGTGATCAAGTATCGTCGCTCGAGTCGATCGCAGCAATCGCGATGATGCCAACTGCGAGACCTGCGGCGACCAGTGCGGGCGACACCGCCATCGCACCCTGCGTGGAAACGAACGGGTCAGCATTTGCGTCCTGAGCAACGGCGGGCGCTGCGAAGGAAACGGCGAGCGCAGCTGCTGCTGCGAAGGTCGAAATCTTTTTCATATCATTCTCCAATTCATGTCTCACGGCATGCGGTTGCACGCGTGCCCACTCGTGTATCGCACAGTCATTTCCGATACGAAACAAATTTTGGCAAACGATGAATAGTTTTTCGTAGAATTAAAAAGCCACGCCGAATTTACTCCATACTACTGAATTATATACAAAAATATGACATCGCACTGTTGCGCCAACACAACGGATTACCGCGTTGATCCCGGTGTCCTGTGGTTCCAACTCTGGACCCAGACCCTATGCATATCTGATCAGCCGGCATCCGGCTGGCGAAGCCCCAAAACATCTCTGGCGCCCACGATCTGTCCGCCCTCCATTACCAGCATCGTCTGGCCGTCGGAGAGCCGTGCCTCCACCACCCGTGCCTGACTTGCGACCGGATCTGATCCCAGCAATTCATCACCTTGGAACGAATCAACGCTGATGCTGTAGGTCCCGCTCTCCAACGGCATGCCATCCTCGCCCAGCCCGTGCCACGAATACGCGCCACCCGTAGCTGGAACAGAGCTTTCATGGACAATGCCGCCAGTTGCATCACGAACAACGAGCCGCGCAAGATCCGCGCCGGGGCGTGTCTCCAATGTCAGAGCGACAGGCGCGCCGTCATAGGCCACCGGCATCTTCACACGCGCCTCCATTCCGACCCAGCCTTGGAGCTGGCCCATGCCCAGCACTCCCATTTGCGTGCCAAGACCCGTCAAAAGATCATTGGTCAACACCTGCTGTTCGACCGTGGAGAAGGCGGCAAGCTGCGACGCGAATTCTGTTGATTCCACGGGGTTGAGAGGATCCTGATTCTTCATCTGCGCGGTCAGCATCTTGAGAAAGGTCTCAAAATCCGAGTTGAGCGTCGTCTTGGCTTTTTCTGCCGTGGCGCCCGATCCGAGCGCAGCAGTACCCGTCAGGCCGTTGGCGATCGCAAGTGGTTCCATGGTGCTTCCTTTCTACAAACGAATATCGAGGCGGTCGGCGATCACTATGCCCGCCGCGCGGGCAGAAGCAGATGCTGGCGTCAGCGGGCCGGCAGGCTCTTTCACGTCGGCGCCGAAATCGATCTGTGTAGCGTGCGGTGCTCGACCGCGATCGTCGCGCGAGAAGGAAAATTCGGTGCCATCATATCCCAGATCCTGCAGCTCACGGCCCAGCATATCGCTGTGACGGCGCATCAAATCCAACGTCTCGCCTCGATCGGCCGAAATGTTGACGACCATTCCCGCCTCGCCCTGAGCCAGGGTGATCCGCACGCGTCCAAGCTCTGCAGGGTTAAGAATGACGTCGATGGCGCGGTCAGCGCCGGCTTTTGCCATCGCTTCAGCCATCTGCGCCGCGATATTGCGCACCCCCTCTGACCCTTGGAGCAGCGATGGCACCACGCGAAGCTCACCGGATGGCAAAGACGCCAGCCGCGCCTCGGCTACAAGGATTGTATCCAAAGGCGCATCTGAGCCGAGGGCGAGGCTCGCCTCATCGCGCGCACTAGCCAGCGAATCCCATGATGCCGCACGTCCAAGCTCCACCGATGCAATTAAGGCTGGCGGTGCAGCCCCCCTCGGGATCGCTTCTATTAATGTAGGCGTATCGGCACCCGCGCCACTCGCGCTCGGCGGCGCAGGCTGCTCAACAGACCAATCATGCCGCCCACGCTCAAGGCTGAAAGCTTGACCACCGAGGAATATGTTCTGCCCGACAATGGCTTGAGGGCCGACCTTCGGTTGAGCGACCTCCTGCGCCGCTCGGCCCTCCCAGTCTACCGGACGTTGTCCACTCTCGGGTTCGGCGTTGACTTTGGCTGGCACACTATCCGCACCGTCGGCCGGGAAAATAGAGAGTCCTCCAACATCCGGTCCAACCGGTGAACCGCTAGTGTGCGCCGACTCACTCGTATTAAGTTTCTCATACGACATAGATTGCGGCGAGCCCGGATGAATTTCGGCTCGCGTGGCATCTTTTACGGTTAGAGACGCATCTGACGTTTGTTGCAGCAGCTCTGAGGTCCCAAGCGGAGACCCACCATTTCGTTGCCCAGACATTTCGATCTGAGCGCTTAGGGGTCCGATCGTCGCCGCTGGCTGCTCATTTGGAGTGTGGCTTACCTGTGCCGCGCCGGAATCGCCTGTCAAAAGTGATGTCCCTGCCATCGGATTGCGCAATGAGCTTTTGATGGAAACAGCTCCAGAGCCCTCCATTTGGATGCTTGTTTCGTCAACCGAAGTGCCAGTTCTCCGGCCCAGGGCGGGGACGGCCACGGTCCAGTCATCTGCATTTACGAGTGATGCGAGCGGCAGAAAAGCCTGGAATGCCTTAGGGTTTTCACCCTCTTGGGCCGCTATTTCGTCAATGAAAGCGGCAACCTCCGCCTCGTCATCGCTCCAATCCTCCGCACTCTGAATGTCAGTTGCGGCATCGTGTCTATCCAGTTCGCCAGCCATGGCTTGGTGCATGGTATCAGTTGTCGCGCCTTCTTCGTTCAGCACGTCTTCGTCAGCGGACGAGGCGCCAGTCACTTCGTCAGGAGCCCTCTCTTCGGCAACTGCAACCTTCTGCCGACCGTCCTTCAACGAAGGCTTTTCAGGCATTTGCGCCGCAAAAAATGAGGAGAAGCTCTGCGGTCGCGGGCCTCCGCGATCTTTTTGTGCAACGCGTGGCGCATCCTCGCCCTTGATGGCAGCGGGCATTGAATTGGTCGTCAGTGGGCCGAGCATATCCGCCTCCGGAAATTCTTCTGTTCCGAAGACAATCGCAAAATCTAGTTACCGCTTCTTTACCGGTTTGCGGTCAAATGCAGGAGAGTTCGATAAATTGAAGGTATCCCCATGACAGCCATTTCAGCGGTCTCGATTCACGCGCCTCGGTCGCCGCGCACGATATCCCAGTCTGCATTAACCACACGGTCGGATCGCGCGATGGAAGCGGCACAGAAGCTGGAGGCGACTTTTCTGGCAGAAATGCTGAAATCCGCCGGTTTCGGCAAGGAGGGCGGCTTCGCCGGTGGCGTCGGCGAGGAACAATTCGCGTCGCTTCACGTCCAGGCACTGGCCGACAAGGTGGCAAAGGCGGGTGGATTGGGCTTGGTCGAAACATTTTACAGATCCATGATGGAGACGACACATGACACATGAAACAGCAGAGCAGATCCGGGACCGCATGGACCGATTGCTTGATCAGGAGCGCGCGGCACTGCTCGCCGGTGATCTGGAGATGATCGGCACATTGATGACCCAAAAAGAAGAGGTGATCGACGCGCTTAACGCCATCGGCCCTGAGGCGGGCAACGGCATTAAAAGCCTGCACGGCAAAGTCATGCGCAATCAGGCGCTGCTCGACGGTGCGCTTCAGGGCATCAGGACGGTCGCGGGGCGGTTGAGCACGCTGCGCCGCATTCGGCGCAGCCTTGAAACCTATGATCGCAGCGGGCGCAAATCGTCCATCTCGGACGTGATCGACCATCAGCTCGAGCGCCGCGCCTGACGCAGTTTTGTCTAAAATGCCAATGACATAGCCTCATGGCATTAGCATTCCCTTAGCACCTTTGGCACCATGATCTCCTTGCATCCCGACTGGATGGCGCAGCCCCGGCAACGGCCCGCTGCAATTGTCAGAATGACGCCCAAAACCGCCCGCTTCGTGGGTGGGACATCATATTGGCGCAAAGCGCCGCAAGCCAAAGGAACATGCTATGTCCAGCATTCTGACAAACAACAGCGCAATGGTTGCATTGCAAACCCTGAAATCGGTCAACAGCAACCTGGCCAAAACCCAGGACATGATCTCGACCGGCAAGGAGATCGGTAAGGCCAAGGACAACTCGGCCATCTGGGCGATTTCCAAAGTCATGGAATCCGACGTCAGCGGCTTCAAAGCCGTGTCGAAATCCCTGTCGCTCGGCGAGTCCACCGTGGCCGTTGCATCGGCCGGCGCGGAGCAGATTGTTAACCTTCTCAATGAGATGAAGGAGAAGGTCGTTGCCGCGACCGGTGAGAACGTCGACAATGGCAAACTTGAAGCGGACGTTGACGCGCTCAAGGAGCAGATCGGCCAGGTCATCCGAGGCTCTCAATTCAACGGCGCCAACCTCTTGGACGCGTCCGCTCAGGATCTTACCGTCTTGTCCTCCATCGACCGGAACGGCGCATCCCTCAATGCGTCGAACATCACCGTTACCAGCGCTAATCTTGAAACCGCACTACTCGGCGGCGCGACAGCGACGGGGGATCAGGACACGGCTATCGCGGCGGCTAACATCCTCGGCGATATCAACGTGTCGGATGCGGCGGCGGCGGAAACCTCGATCGCCGCGCTTGAGGTTCATCTTCAGTCGGCCGTGCAAAAGGCTGCGGACTTGGGCGCGTCTTCCAAGCGAATCAGCGATCAGTCTGACTTTGTGGGCAAAGTGACGGACGCGCTGAAATCCGGCATCGGCGCGCTGGTCGATGCCGACATGGAAGAAACCTCGGCGCGACTTCAGGCGCTTCAGGTGCAGCAGCAGCTGGCAACCCAGTCGCTGTCGATCGCGAACCAGGCGCCACAGGCGATCCTGTCGCTCTTCCGTTGATGAAAACGCTCGGGGGGCCGTTCGTGCCCCCCGAGGTCTTCAACAATCCCAAGATAACTCCAGAAGGATCAGGATGTGAATGCCATTCTCAGGGCGCAAAACGCCTACGGTCTGTCCAACAGATCAATTCGCACAGCGCGCGACACCGAATACGAGGCCGTCGCCCGTGCCACCCAGAATTTAAAATCCGCCGCAGATACGAACCCCTTGGATATGGCCAAACTCGCGCGCGCCGTCAGCGACAATCGCGAGCTGTGGACGCTCTTCGCGGTTCAGGTCGCGGATACCGACAATCCCCTGCCGGCACAGCTTCGCGCAAGCATTTTCTATCTCGCCGAATTCACCAATGCGCATAGCAGCAAGGTCTTGTCTCGCGAGGCGAGCGTCGATGCCTTGATCGAGATAAACACTGCCGTGATGCGCGGACTACGCGATGCGGGGCCTGCAAAATGAGCGGTCTGGTCCTGAAACTCGCCCCCAAGGAGCGCGTACTGATCAACGGTGCCGTCATCGAGAATGGCGACAAGCGATCCCGCTTGTCAGTGGTGACGCCGCAGGCAAACATCCTGCGCTTGCGTGACGCCATCCATCCCGAAGAGGCCACAACCCCAGTTCGGCGGGTCTGTTATGCCACGCAACTCATCCTTTCCGGCGATGCGGCGCCGGAGGAGGCCAAGTTGCCCCTGCTGCGTCACATCGAGGAACTGAGCCAGATCTTGAGGGATCCCGACAGCCGCGCGCATCTGTCCTTGGCGACGCAATCCCTTTTGGACGGACAATTCTATCAGTGCCTCAAGGCGCTGCGCAATCTGCTGCCACGAGAGGAGCGCCTTCTGGCGCGCAATTCGGGATGAGTTATCAACCGATCGTTCCGACAGGCGGTCTGATCGGATGGGGCTATCTGTCACGCACTCTTGAAACGCAAACCGGAAATTTCGCCAAGAATCCCGAAATAGTAAGGGACACGGAGTATTTCACGCAAAACATAAACTCGGTGCGTAGCGCGGAGGGACTCGTTTCAGACAGACGGCTCATGCGGGTCGCTTTGGGCGCCTTCGGTCTGCAATCTGATATCGACAGCCGGGCGTTTATTCAAAAGGTGCTGGAAGGCGGCACCGAGGAACCAACCGCCCTCGCAAACCGTCTATCGGATGATCGCTATGCCGAATTCGCCCGTGCGTTTGGCTTTGGCAATCCGGGCGGCGCGCGCACCGCCTCTCCAACATGGGCGCAAAGCATCGTGTCGAAGTTTCAACGACAACAATTCGAGGTAGCCGTCGGCAACCAGGACGAAAGCATGCGCCTCGCGATGGATGCACAGCGGACAATGCCCGAAATCGGCGCTCTGAGCGGGACCGATGAAACCAAGTGGTTCAAGATCATGGCAAGCCCCCCTTTGCGGCAGGTATTCGAGACCGCGCTCGGCTTGCCCGCGGCTTTCGGTCAGGCGGATTTGGACATTCAGGTGACCGAATTTGCGGATCGCGCCCAAAGGCAGCTCGGAATCGACGATCTGTCCAAGCTATCGGACCCCGAGGTTCAAGATGCAGTCATCCGGCGTTTCTTGCTGCGTGATCAAGTTGCGTCGTTCTCCCAACAATCTTCCGGCGCGATTGCACTGACGCTTCTCCAATCAATGCCAAGGCTTTACTGACCCTTGAACTTGCGATGTCGCGCCGCAGCTGGACGCGTGCGCCCGTGTGCTTTGCGCATCCTTCGCATCCCCTCACTGCAGTCGGTGCGGGTGTGCATGTCCAGCCGATTGTGTTGGCGCCGAAGGTCTTGCGGGCTGCCTTATAACCTGCGCCGGCGCCTTGCGCTGCGGACCCGGCGCCGCTTCGGCGCGGCGCAATATCAGGGCGAGGCGATCAAAGCTGGATTTTGTGCCATTCTGCTCGGGCTCCGCCAGATAACTGTCCAGCTCGGGCCAAGCCCGAATCGCGATATCCAGGTCAGGATCGCTGCCCGTCGCATATAACCCCGCGCGGATCATGGTTTCCGACCGATCATACGCGCCCATCATTCGCCGCACCCGCATCAGAAGAGCGTTCTCATCGTCCGTTGCCGCGCGCGGCAGGCTACGCGAAACGGAGCGCAAGACGTCGATGGCAGGATAGCGCCCTCGCTCGGCGATGGCGCGGTCCATCACCACATGCCCGTCCAGCACACCGCGCAATATATCTGCAACCGGCTCGTCCATGTCCGAGCCTGCGACAAGCACGCTGAAGATGCCGGTGATGTTCCCTTCTCCCTCGACACCAGGTCCTGCCCGCTCGCAAAGGGACATGATCATGTGCGAGGTCGAGGCCGGAAACCCCCGCAAGCTGGGCATCTCGCCTGCGGCTGTGGCCACCTCGCGATGCGCCTCGGCAAAACGGGTGATCGAATCGGCCAATAGCAACACCTCGAGGCCTTGCGCACGAAAATACTCAGCGACTGCCATAGCCGTCCAGGCACAACGGCGCCGCACCAGCGCCGAACGATCTGACGTCGCGGCGATGACAACGGAGCGCGCCATGCCTTCGGGGCCAAGAACTGTCTCGACGAATTCACGCAGCTCGCGCCCCCGCTCTCCGATCAACGCAAAAACGACGATATCCGCCTCCATATGGCGCCCCAGATGGCCCAGAAGGCTGGACTTGCCAACGCCAGATCCGGCGAAAAGGCCAATCCGCTGGCCGCGCACGATAGGCAAGAAGGTGTTGAAAACACTCATCCCAGTTTCGAGCCGCGGGCCGAGCGCTCGTCGCTGGGCAGGCGGCGGGGGCGCGGCCCGGAGTGGGCAGTCGCGCGAACCGCGGCGCAAGGGACGTCCATCCATGGGCAGGCCAAAAGGATCGACGATACGCCCGATCCAGGCCGCGGATGGCGAGATGCCAGACGCCCCATGTAGGGTTGCACGGTCTCCAAGAGACACGCCCATCGGTGCTTCATCAGGGAGCATGACAACACAGCCCTCGGCCAGTCGAAGCACTTCACCCCATAAAGGCGCGCCATCGCGCCGCGCAACCAGCAACCGGTCTCCAAGTCTCGCTGCTGCAGAGAGGCCGGCAATCTCGATCGTGGCGCCTGAGACGGCAGACACCCGCCCGACGGCGTGCACAGCGGTCAGCCCGGCAATTTCGGCCCCAAGGCCATCCAGATCTTTTGTGCGCATCGAACTCTCCAAAAATCTTCTGAAAACAATTTCTAAAGGAATCAGAGTTAATCCTTGGTTGAAGACGAGACGAAAGAGGCGAACCGATGTTCGAAAAACTGCAGATATTCAAAATGGCACATGCCATGGCGCAGCATGCCGGCGCGCGTCAGGCCGTGCTGGCACGCAACATCGCCAATGCCGATACACCGGGATACACGGCGCGCGACATCGCGCCCTTTGCCGAAAGCTACAAGAGCGACGCGGCCTTTGCCCAGCGCGCCACGCGGCCCGGACATTTCGGCGATACCGCTGGTAGTTACGCAGTTCAGGCCCGCGCTGGAGATGCGGCCATGTCCGATCCAAACGGAAACTCCGTCGCGCTTGAGCATGAGATGCTCAAGGCGGTCGATGCCAAGAGGCAGCACGACCGCGCACTGGCGATCTACAAGTCATCCCTCACCGTCCTGCGCGCCGCGACCGGGCGCCGATAAAGGAGTTACGTCATGAGCGATTTTTCCGATTCGCTGTCGCTGTCCTCATCTGGCCTGAGGGCGCAGTCCCAACGGCTGCGCCACCTGTCCGAGAACATCGCCAACACCGACACGCCGGGCTACCGGCGCAAGACCGTCCCATTCGAGACGGTGATGCACGGCGATACACCCGGCGCCGTAGAGACGGGGCGCGTGCGCCTTGACCGTGCGGAACTGCAGGAAATCTACGACCCGTCCCACCCCATGGCGGATGAGAACGGCATGTATTCTGGCTCGAATGTCGAGCTGGTCATCGAGATTGCGGACGCCCGCGAGGCGCAGCGCAGCTACGAGGCCAATCTCAAAATGTTCGATCAGGCACGGCAGATGTCATCATCCCTCATGGATCTGCTGCGCCGCTGACCACCCTGACACCCCAAACCAACCGAGAGGATTTCCAGAATGGAACTTTCAGCCCTTAGTGCAGCAGGCCGCTACGCCGCCGCACGCCCCGCGACCGAAGCGGCACCCGGCACTGGCGGCCCGTCGCAACTGGCCGCGAACCTGGCCCGCGACTTTGCCGCCACCTTGCAGGAGAGCGAGGCGATCTCGACAGCGGCCATGTCCGGAGGTGCCGACCCGCATGCTCTGGTACAGGCCCTGGCGCAGACCGAGCTGGCGGTAGAGACCGCTGTCACAGTGCGCGACAAGGTCGTCGAAGCCTACCAGGAAATTCTGCGGATGCCGGTCTAGGCCAATGCATAACGAAGTGATCTTCTACGACACGCTGCGCCAGGGGCTCTGGGTGGCCGTCGTCATCTCGATCCCCATTCTGACGGTCGCGCTACTGGCGGGCCTCACGGTGGGGCTCTTTCAAGCGCTGACGTCGATCCAGGAAATGACGCTCACCTTCGTGCCGAAACTGGCTGCGATTGTTGCCGTTTTCTGGGTGACCATGGGCTTCATGACCACAACGCTTGTGTCGTTTTTCCAAGATCGCCTGATCCCGCTCATCATAGGAGGCTAGCCATGGAAAACGCCGGATATACCACGCTGACGCGTCAATCGGGTCTGCTGCGCGAGATGCAGGTTGTTGCCAACAATATCGCCAATACGGCGACCACTGGCTACAGGCAGGAAGGTCTGATCTTTTCCGAGCATGTCGCCCGGATGGAGGAGGGTCCTTCCCTGTCAATGGCCAAGGCCAACGTGCGCAACACGTCCATGATCCAGGGCGCGATCACCCAGACCGGCGGAACGCTGGATTTTGCGGTCGAGGGAGATGGCTTTTTCCTGATCGAAACCCCTGCGGGCGAGCGGCTGACCCGCGCGGGCAGCTTCTCGATTTCGGCCGAGGGCGACATGGTGACCAATGACGGCTACCGAGTGCTCGATGCGGGCGGCGCCCCCGTGTTCATCCCGCCCGACGCCAGCAATCTGAACGTCTCACCGGATGGCACCGTCAGCCATGATGGCCGTCCGTTGGCACAAATCGGCCTCGTCCAGCCCGTCGACCGCGTCGGCCTAATCCGGGAGGACGGGGTGATGTTTCGCTCAGAGGCCGGATACGAGCCCTCAGAGAACGGGCGCATTCTCCAGGGCTTTCTTGAGGGCGCGAATGTCGATCCCATAGGCCAGATGGCCCGCATGATCGAAATTCAGCGCGCCTACGAAATGGGCCAGAGCTTTCTCGACAGCGAGGACAAGCGGATAAGATCCGCGGTCCAGACCTTCATTCAATCCAGATAGGAGACAGCACATGCGTGCCCTCAAGATCGCCGCCACAGGCATGGCGGCCCAGCAAATGCGGGTCGAGACGATCTCGAACAACCTCGCGAACATGTCCACTACCGGCTACAATGCCCGGCGCGCCGAATTCGCCGATCTGCATTATCAGCAGCTCAGCCGTCCGGGCAGCGTCAATTCAGCCGACGGTACCGTCCTGCCCACCGGGGTCCAGCTCGGCCTCGGCGTGCGGCCTGCCGCAGTGTCGGTCCATCTGTCGCAAGGCTCTCTCTCGGCGACGAATGGCGATCTCGACCTCGCGATCGAGGGCAACGGGTATCTCGAGGTCCAGCTGCCCTCGGGCGAGGTCGGCTATACCCGCGACGGCGCGCTCAAACGCTCGGCCGAGGGTGTGATCGTCACCTCCGACGGCTTTCCCGTCGCGCCCGAAATCGTGATTCCCGACGACGCCCGAAGCATCTCGATCAATGGCGAGGGCGAGGTCTACGCCTATTTTCAGAACACCGCAGACGCGCAGCTTCTGGGCCAGTTCAGTCTTGCCAATTTCACCAATCCAAAGGGTCTCGAGGCGCGCGGCAGCAATCTTTTCACCGAAACCGAAGCATCCGGCCCCGCGCTCAGCACGACGCCCGGCCAAGACGGCCTTGGCACATTGCGCCAGGGGTATCTCGAGGACAGCTCGGTCGATCCGGTGCGCGAGATCACCGAACTGATCGAGGCGCAGCGCGGTTACGAGCTGAATTCCAAGGTCATCTCCGCCGCCGACCAGATGCTCGGCGCGACGACACAGGTGCGCTGATGCGGTATCTCGCAATCGCCGCCTGCCTGATGGCCGCGCCGGCCGCCGCCGATACGGTTCTGGCCGCCCGGACAATTCGTGCGCAGACGCTGATCTCGCCGCAGGATCTGGTGGTCAAGGATGTCGATGTAATAGGCGCCATTTCCGACCCCGCGCTGATCGCGGGCCAGGAGGCGCGCGTCGCGCTTTATGCCGGGCGGCCCATCCGGCCCGGCGATGTCGGCCCGCCTGCCCTCGTCGAGCGCAACCAGATCATCTCGCTGATTTACGATCAATCCGGCCTCAGCATCACCGCCGAGGGTCGCTCGCTGTCGCGCGCCGGTCCGGGCGAGACGGTGCGGGTAATGAACCTTTCTTCGCGGATTACCGTCTCGGGGCAGGTCATGCCCGACGGCCGCGTCCTCGTATCCTATTAGGAGGCCCAGTTATGCGCCCCAGTTTCCTTGGTTTTTGCCTCATTCTCGGCGTGGCTGCCTGCTCGCGTGCGAACCATATCGGCAAGGCCCCGGATTTCACGCCAATGAACGAGTCGCCCGAGCAGGCCGCGATGTTCAGTCCCGGCCTGCCCGAAACAACCACCTATGCACGCCGCGCCGATCAGGCATCCCTCTGGACGGCGGGCCAGCAATCCTTGCTGGGCGACCGACGCGCGATGAAGCGCGGCGATATCCTGACAGTCGTGATCGAGATCGACGATGAGGCAGAAATTTCGAACTCCACCTCGCGCTCGCGATCCGGCAGCGAAAGCCTCGGGATACCGCAGCTCTTCGGCCTGCCCCAACGCATTGACGGCAAGCTGCCGGAGGGCGCGAGCCTGGGAGATGCGGTGTCGATCAACTCCTCGACAAAGTCGGATGGCGATGGATCCGTCAGCCGCCGAGAAGAGCTGACACTGCGGGTTGCGGCCACCATCATGCAGGTGCTGCCCAACGGCGTTCTGTCGATTCAGGGCAGCCAGGAAGTGCGCGTCAATTACGAGATGCGCGAGCTTCTGGTGACCGGCTACGTGCGGCCCGAAGACATCAGCCGCCAGAACGAGATCACTTATGACAAGATCGCCTCGGCGCGAATCTCCTACGGCGGGCGCGGCCAGATCACCGACATGCAGCAGCCGCGCTATGGCCAGCAGGTGCTGGATGCCATCCTCCCCTTCTGAAAGGCATGTACCGCATGAAAATGCTTCTTCCCCTCATTCTTCTGCTCGTCGGTATAGGCGGGGGCGTCGGAGCCGGCCTTGCCCTGCGCCCCGCCCCGGCCAGCCATGCCGACGAGATGGCCACGCCTGATGCACCGGACGGCGCAGAAGCTGCCGCCAGCGATGCTGCAGACGACACCCATGGATCCAAAGAGCACGCCGACGACAGCCACGGCGAAGATGATCACGAGGCCAGCGCAGGCTCGGAATATATCAAGCTGAACAACCAGTTCGTTGTGCCGATCGTCACGCGCGATTCAATCGAAGCAGTGATCGTGATGTCCCTCAGCCTCGAAGTGCCGTCAGGACGCTCCGAGGCGGTCTATTTGCACGAGCCCAAGCTGCGCGATGCGTTTTTGCAGGTGATGTTCGACCACGCCAATATGGGAGGATTCGCCGGTATTTTCACAGACACCGCCAAGCTCAATCTGCTGCGCTCAGCCCTCTACGAAGTGGCGACAACGGTTCTCGGGGATGGTGTTAACAGCATCCTGATCACCGATTTTGTCCGCCAGCAGATGTAGGGCCGTTCATCAGCGCCAAGTACTGGTCACGCTCCAGATCACGGCCCTGCGCAGCCTTGCGCCGGGCCTTTCTTTCATCTTCGATGATGCGCCGAACAGCCTCAGCTCGGCCAAACGCATGGCGTAGTGCAGCCAGCTTCTCGGCCTTGCGCACCAGAACCTGCGCCAGCTTGACGTTCAGCTCCTGCCGCGTGCGCTGTGTCCAACCTTGCCACAGGAGATCCGCGCCGATGGCGCGCGGCGCAGCCCACTGCTCGAGCGGCAGCGCACGGGAGGCCATGCGTTGTGCATCGAGTTCAGCGAGGGACTGCCTAAGCGCGGTCTCTTCGGCGCGAATATCCTGCATAGCGGCTTGCGCCGCCTGATACGCCGCCTCCATGGCCTGGCTCAGTTGCACGCGGTCCGTCATACTCGCCCCTTTGCCCGGCGGCGCATCGTCTCGGCAAAGCGGATGGCGGCGGCCACGGCCCGATAGTGATCGGGGTCGATCTGCTCGCCGATCTTGGTCGTGGCATAGAGCGCCCGCGCGGTCGGCGGATCGTGGCGGATGGGCACGCCGTGCTCTGCCGCCAGCTCGCGGATGGCAAGCGCCATGTGATCGACTCCCTTGGCCACGCATGTCGGTGCGGCGCCGGGCGCGCGGCTCCATTTGAGTGCAACGGCGTAATGCGTCGGGTTGACCAGAATGACGTCCGCGGTCGGCACATCGGCCATCATGTGTTCGGACGCGATCTGCGCACCGCGTGCGCGGCGCTCGTTTTTCATATGCGGATCGCCCTCCTGCTGCTTGGCCTCGTCACGCATATCCTTGTGCGACATCCGGTTCTTGCGCAGGTGGTCGAAATGCTGCCACAAGAAATCTATTCCACCGATGGCCAGCGCCACGATGCAGACGACCAGCATAAAGTCGATCAGAACATCCCCCAGCAACGCCCCGATCCCGCCCGGATCAGCATAGAGCGAGCCCTCAAGCTCGGGGAGGCGCACCTTGAGAAAGATCCCGAGGACCACCGAATAAACGATCAACTTGACCGCGCTTTTGCCAAATTCGAAAAGCCCACTGAGGCCGTACTTGTTCTTGGCGTTCGGGATCGGATTGATCCGCGATGCCTTGAATGTCAGCTTGCTCGGGGAAAAAACCATGGTCCGCGTCGCGAAGAGAGACAAGAGGGCGAGGCCGGCAGGCAAGAAAAACCAAGCTGAAAGGCCCATAAATACCTCGGCGATCATGCCGCCCACGGGCGCGGTCGCATGCCCGGCGAACATCATCTGCGAGATGCCGTCAGCCTGATCGATCATGACCATCAGCTGCGTGCTGAGATGGGTGATCGAGTACGAGCCGGCAATGAGCCCGGTGATCAGAAATCCCCAATAGGCTGCGGCCGCCGTCAGATCGGCAGAGCGGGCAAGTTCACCCTTTTTGCGGGCCTCATCCAGCTTGTGCTGTGTCGGCTCGTGGGTCTTTTCGCTGTCATCCTGCTGCTCGGCCATCAGCGCGCTCCCAAGGGATTGATGACATAACCCTGCAAGGCTTCGGCCCAGACGCTAAGCATGATGGGGGCCAGCAAGAAGAGCAGCATCAGCCCACCGAGCGTGATCACCGGGGCACCAACGAAGATCACCATGAGCTGCGGCATGGCCCGATTGATGATCCCGAGAGTCAAATTATAGAGGACGGATATCAGCACGAAGGGCGCCGCAAGACGAAATGCTAGCGAGAAGGCACCCGAGACTTGCGCAATCCCCCATTGCGACACGGCTGGAGCGGCGGGCAGAGCGCCAACCGCGAATACCTTGTATGTCGTGATGATCATGGACGCGACGTGGACGTGCAGGTCTAGAATCATCGCCAGTGCAATGCCGCCCATCGTCAGCAAATGCCCCATCGCAGGCAGGGGAGTTGCTCCAGCCGAGCCAAGGATCTGCGACAGCGACGTCGCCTGCGCCGCCATTGAACCCGCCGTCTGAAGCGCCAGCAGGAATAGCCGCAGCCCAATACCCAGCATCAGGCCGATCCCTGTTTCAGTAAGGATGATCATCCAGATCGATGTGCCGGGCATGGACGTGACGGGAACATCCGCGGCAGCGGAGGGCGCCACAATCACGGTGAAGGCCAGGGTCGCGACCAGTTTGATCCGCACCGACACGGTCTGCTCACCAAAGCCGGGAAAGAGCGCCACAATCGGACCCACGCGCAGAAACACAATTGCATGCAGCCAGAATACCTCCTGACTGATTTGCAAAAGCTGCGCCAGGCCCGTCATGCCGCGACGACGCCGATCAAGGAAGGCTGCGCATCAGTGCCGATTTCCTCGAAAGACAAAACTGGATTTCCGATATTGCGCGCCGCCAGCACCGTGCGGAGGAAGCGGCGCCGTGCGGTCGATGTCACGATCGCCGGGTAGATCCCCATATCCGCAGCGCGTGCAACCTCGCCCGAAACCGAGCTGGTCAGCGTGTTGAAGAGCTCGGGCGGCAGCGCCACGTCAAGCCGCCCACGATCGCCGTCCATCTGATAGGTCTGGAACGTGTCCTCCCATTCCGGCGCCAGCTGAATCAGCGGCAGCGTGCCATCGTCGCGCTGCAAATTCGCCACCAGCTGGAAACCCAGTCTCTGACGGACTTGCTCGCAAATCGCATCCGGACCTTGCACGATCTGGCGCGCCTCGGCCGTCGCTTCGAGGATTAGGGGCAGGTTTCGCACCGAAACCTGCTCGGCCAGAAGCAGCCGCAGCACCGCATGCAGAAGGTCGGCCGGGACGCGATCAGGAATCATTTCATCCAGCAATTTGCGATTGGCCTCGGACCGGGCCGGATCGCTGAGATTAACCATTTCGTCGAGAAGGCGCCGCATCGCTTTCGTGGTCAAAAGACGGCTGAGATTGCGCCGAATAACTTCGAGCAGGTGGGTAGCCAAAATTTCGGTCGGCGCGACGATCGTGGCGCCAGACAGCGCGGCTTGCTCTTGGTCCTCGGTCGAGATCCATCGCGCTGGGGCGCCATAGACAGGCTCGGTCACTTTTTCGCCCGGCGGCAGATCTGCGACCGACCCGGGATCGAGAAGCAGAACCTGATCGACCCGCAGTCGCGCACGCCCCTGCTCGACCCCTTGGATGCGAATGGCATAACTTCCTCCGGGGAGTGACGGATCATCAGTCAGGCGTATTTCCGGCAGGATCAGCCCGTATCGCGTGGCCACATGGGTGCGCATATTTGCGATCCGCGCGTCGAGGCCTGTACCCGGATCGAGCACGAGGTTGACGAGATCTGGCGCGAATTCAACATGGATGTCGTCAAGCTCCAGAACATCGCCCAATGATTTCTCGCGCGGCTTTTCTTCAGTCTCCTGCAACGGCTTTTCAAGAGCCGCCGCCTGTGCCTTCCGGTAAGACAGAACCGCAATCGCGCCCAAGCTGATCCCACCGATCATGAACGGGATGAAAGGCAGTCCGGGAACAAGCGCAAACATCACCATGAGCACAGCGACCGTCCCCATCGCCGCCGGGTGACGCCCCAGCTGCGCCGTCAGCGCAAGATCCGTTGCACCGGTGCTGCCCCCACGTGCGAGCAAAAGGGCCGAGGCGATCGAGATGATCACCGCGGGGATTTGCGTGACCAGACCATCTCCGACCGTCAGAATCGTGTAGGTTTCGAAGGCCGTGCCCAGGGGCATGTCATGCACGACAATACCCATGATCAAGCCCATCACGAGGTTCAAAAGCGTGATCAAAAGACCGGCGACCGCATCTCCCTTGACGAATTTCGACGCGCCGTCGAGCGAGCCAAAGAAGGTCGTTTCCTGTTGCTCGCGCTCCCGTCTCTCGCGTGCCTGTCGGTGATCGATCGCTCCGGCGGACATATCGCTGTCGATCGCCAGCTGCTTGCCCGGCATGCCGTCCAGCGCGAAGCGCGCGCCCACCTCTGCCATGCGAGCCGCACCTTTGGTAATCACCATGAAGTTCACAATCAGCAGAACGCCAAAGACCACGAGGCCCAGAAACACGCTCCCGCTCATCACGAAACTGGCAAATCCCTCAATGACATCGCCGGCGGCGTCCGTCCCGGTATGCCCCTGCCCGATGATCAGCTTTGTCGATGACACGTTTAGGGAAAGCCGTAACATCAGAGATGCCAGAAGGATCGTAGGAAACGCTGAGAAATCCAATGGGCGCTCGATAAAGAGCGTGACGGTAAAGATGAGAATCGCCAGCGCGAATGACGCCGCGAGCCCCACATCCAGCACCCAGGCGGGGACCGGCAAGATCATCATGACGATGATCGCCATAAGCGCGAGGGCCAGAAGGACGGTTGGCTGAAAAACATCGCGGACGGAGAACCGGCTCATTGCGCAGTGTCCTTTTTCGCAAAAAGAGGCCGTCTCGACTGTGCGGCTCCGCCCAGCGGCACGAGCGAGCCGAAACGCGACGCGACCGTGGCGGTCTTTAAAAACGGATATGGGTTGTCGCGCGTCACCGGTGCACTGCTCTGATCCGATGCCGCTTGCGCCAAATTGGACTGCCCGCTGCTTCGAGGATCCAACGACGCGATAATTTTATCAAACCGCGCGCGGTATCGGTCCGAATGGTTCGGCGTGCGCGAATGATAGGCGCCCGCCGCGGCAGACCAATCAATCGTTTCGCGGCGCAGGGCCTGCAGAAATTCAGCCGCATAGAGCGCATTGGATTGCGGATCAAACATCTCGTCAATGGACGAGAAATGATGTCCGTGCCATTTGTAATTCACCTGAAAACACCCGACATCAAAGCTGCGCGCACCAATTCCGTGATGCCGCGAGACGTATGCGAGTGCCTCAGCGCGGGATGCGAACCACTTACCAGCGCCCTCCATGTTCACGGTCCAGGGCCATGGAGTAAGACGACCTTCGACAGCCCGCCCCGTCTCGCTGCGCGTGATAGCCAGCAAGACGTCCAAAGGAACGCCCGTTTGCGATGATGCAGCCCGCGCCGCCTGATCACAGATTTCGGATGTGGCTGCCGAGGTGCTTGCGGGGAGACAGACCACCAACGCGCAAACGATCCTGCGCAACGCCGTTGCAACGCTACCCGACATTGCGCTGGCTCCGCTTCGGCAGAATTGATCTCCACCTGCGATGCAGCCGATTCTATCCAACACGCGACCCCTTCTTACGTTCTGTAGTTCGAGATCGAAATTAGCGTCGAATTCTTTACAAAAACTGACCGACAGCCATCATTCGGCGTTATTCACGCCGATGATGCCGGTCTCGCTTAGCAGCTTGGCAATATCTGACCTGGCGCCTTCGCTCTGCTCCAAGAGCTGCTTGCCACGCTGAAGTTGGCGGGAATCAAGTGCCGCCTCAACATCTTCAGTTTGATCGATAACGTTGCCGAGGGCCGGGCCGGCGATTTCACTTGCAGCGTCCCAAGCCTCGGCGAGAAGCGCCTCGCGCAGCGCGTCGTCTGAACGGCCCGCCGCCAAGTAGGCGTGATGTGCGGATACGTGATTGCCTTTCATCCCGTATGCCTTTGCCCGTAAGATTTGCGCCTCCTCGCCCTCCAGCCCCATGAGCCCGGCCAGTGCCGCCTCCGGCAGCCCGCTGGCCAAGTCAATCTCGGCCTCCAGATATCGGGCCCGTTCGGTCAGCCCCCAGGATTTCGATGCGCTCAAATATCTTCGCGCTTCATCAGGAAATCCCAAATCCAGCATACGGCGCGCTATTTCGAATAGGACCTGACCGCTCGCTGCAGACCATTTCACACCATTTTCTGGCAAAAATTGTTTCAGGAACTGCAAATCACTACTGCCGCGAACGATAAGTGCTGCAACCGCCGCGATGGCTCGCTGCTCGGATGGTGATGCATTTTTCGCGGCCCGCTCAAGCAGGCCGGCCACTGCCTCATCATAAAGGCCGGCAGAGGCCGCTGCTGCGATACTAGCATCCACGAGTTGCACCCCCAGGGGACCGCCTCGTTGCTCCTGCGCGTGGCTTTCGATCAACGACTTCGTGGCGGAATCAACAGCTTTCTTCGAATCAATTTGCGCCCAAACCATCTCCAATACCGCAGCGGCCGAATGCGCGTTGTTTTGATTGACGACGTCCTCGTAAAGCTTGGCTGCGTCAGCGGGATTATCCGCCCGAGCTTCTGCGAGGGCGCGAGCCATGACCTCAGCGTCGGTGGCGGTTCTGGGAGCCCATTCTAGCAGCTTCATGATACGAGCAGAGTCGTCCGCGCGGCCCCAATCCGTAAACTTCACCGCCAAACGAGGCACAAGTAATTCACGCAAGTGAATTGGATAGCTAGACAAAGTGCGTAGCATCGCATTCACGTTGGGAAGCTGATCAAGCAGGTCACCGGACTGTGCTAGCGCCGACCAAAGAGCAACGGCCCCGTCACATTCGATTTGTCGGTTAAAAACCGATATGTCGTAAGTCTCCTGCTCGACGATCAGAGCCATGGCGTTCAGGATCTCAGCGGTTTCGCTATCCTCGATCCACTCGACCAACTGCTGCGCCTCTTTTCCAAAACCGAAGTATACGTAAAGACGCGCAAGCCTCAAAGCGGCCGCGGGCGATACAACATCAAGATCCTCCACGAATCCCAGCCGCGCTGCACTCATTTGCTGCGCAAAGGACCGGTCGGTGCCCCATAGATCAATGGCGAGTTGCTCGTCCGGCAAACAGGCCCAGCCCGCAGCAGTGTGCGCCTGATCCGGTATAGTCGAATTCGGATCGAGCTCGGTCGCGCTTAGGGTTCCGAAGCTGACATGCCTTGAAACGTCCGGTTGCGTATCGGCGCCGTCCACCCTCAGTGGATCGGTAGCACTGAGGCCTCCCCTGTCCTCGGAGGTGTTGATAGTCCGATGGTTCTCGACCTTTAGCAAACCCATTGAGGCGGCGATCGTTATGTCTTGCGCAATGGCTTTCCGTGCAGGTCTCAAAAAATCGGTAGTCTGATCCACTACTTTGGGTTGGTCTTTCATCAATGCGGCGAGGCGCGAACTTGCGAGTCGGCCTGCTGTAACGGGCCGGGATGATGCAATCAGGGCAGCTGACACGGGCAAACCGGACGTGTGTGGGTGGTCGCGATTCAGCGCCGCTTCCGCAGTCGATGGTTCATCGGGGCCACGCGGCGCGCCTAGAATGTCGATTACCAGCATCGAATTCCCAGCCCAGCTGATGTCGACGCGGCAATCGCAATTCATCTCGATTTCCATTGCCCCAACTTGATCGGCAACATTCACGCGCGCCAAGCGATTTGCGGACAAACGATCGAAAACTTGGTCAAGATCGAAGGTTCCTTCGAAGCCTTGGATCGCAATGGTTCGCCTGCGGCCATCTTCCTTTACGGACCAAGGAAATCGTTTTGGTACATCTACCACCAATCTCGAAAAACCATCGTGCTCGCCAGACCGGACCGTTGCCTGCTGCGCGCAGGCAACGTCGCCGATTAAGAGCACCGCAAGCGCCGCAACGAGATAATTTCCACTCCACATCATGCGGCGTCCTGCTTGACCGACTTCAGTGCTTCTTCCAGATCGCCGAAGGAGGGCCTGCAATGCGCTGGTGTGTTTTGACGGCCGACCTCAATGCAAATGTTGGTCGCGTGATTGTGCAGATTAGCAACAAGAACCTCACGAATTAGGTGATAGAAATGTGCATCCTCTTCGACCACGGCCTTCACCTTGGCCGCGAACGGTCCTACCAAGCCATAGGCCAGAAACACGCCTAGGAAAGTCCCGACAAGCGCACCACCAATCATCTTGCCCAGGATTTCCGGGGGCTGGTCGATAGAGGCCATCGTCTTGATGACACCGAGAACAGCCGCCACGATACCAAGAGCGGGCAGACCATCGGCCATGGTCTGAAGTGCATGACTTGAATGCAGCGCATGTGAAAGGGTCGCATCCATCCGCTTTTCAAGCACTTCTTCCACCTGATGCGGATCATCATAGTTCATGGATGCCGAACGCAAAGTGTCACTGATGAGCGCCACCGCCTCCTTATCGGCCAGTATTCTTGGATATTTCCCAAAGATCGAAGACGCTTCCGGCGCTTCGATATGCTCTTCGATCGCCACCGGATTAGACCGCGCAAGGCGTACCAACTCGAAGAGGAGGCACAGCAGGTCACGGTAATCACCCTGCTTCCATTTGGCTCCTTTGAAGACTTTGCCAACATCCTTGAGCGTGTGTTTGACGCCGGCCATGTCGTTACTCAGCAAAAACGCACCCGTCGCCGCACCGCCAATCATCATCATTTCGAAGGGAAGGGATTTGAGGATGATGCCCAGCTTGCCACCCGCCGCAAGGTAGCCGCCGAAAACCATCACAAATATGACGACGATACCGATCAGCCCGATCATGTTGCTCTCCAGAAAACGATTCCAGCGCCATCTTGCGCGCTGCGGGTTAAGATTAGCTGACCGCCGAAAGACTCACTCTTTGGGCGCACCTGCGTTCCGTCCCGCGAGGACGACGGAAAAACTGTGGGCCGCACCAGGGCTGAGCCCTGCCATGATGCCCGCCGCAGCCTCGGCCTTCATTCGGCCAAGAAATCCGGCAGCGAATTCGGGATTCATCTCTTCAAAGAGTGCGGCGGCCTGCTTGGGCTTCATGTTTTCGTAAACCCGCGTCAGACGATCGATGTCGGTCTCGGCTGCAGTATCCGCGATCGTCAGCGTCTGGCGCAGTTGCTCTTCTGCGGATTTCAACTGTGCCAGCTTTGCCTCCAGTTGTCTGTCAGCCGCTTGCAGCGCTTGCTGGCGCGTGGTGATCTCGATCTCCCGTTGTCGGATCTGTGCCTCGCGCGTCTGAAAGCTCTTGAGCATGTCATGCAGATCGTCCTCCGTGGTGCACGCCTCAGCCGATGCAAGACCTTCAATCTCAGGTGCATCCAATGCGCGCGCCCATGCGCCCCCGACATCGCCGCCCAGCCGCAAAACCGCCGATAGCACCAGCAGGCCTGTCAGCATCGTTAGCGCTCCGCGCATCATCCTGCCGCGTTTGCGGCGCGCTCTTTTGCTCATTGCGACGCTCCAGCAGGGTTGTGGCGGCGAAAAATCGGCCCCAAGGGCGACTTCGCCTCGGGCGATTTTTCGGACTGGGCTGGAAGATCGTGCATCGACGCGACCATCAATTCGAGCCGTTTGGACACGGCTTCTGCCCGTTCGGTCAACGTTTCAAGCGCCTCACCCGATGCTCCGGCGGTGGTTTGAGCGGCCTCCAAAGTCTTGGTCAGATCGTCCACCTGCGCCGAAAGGACCGCGACAGCGCCCCCGACACCGGTTTCAAGATCGTTGAAGCGGCTTAGCCGCCGCCCGAGAATGAAGCAGTAAAATGCAGCACCCAATGCACCCGCCACGAGCAGAATATCGGCAATCAGTTCCATGTTAGGCCCTCAGTTAAGTACGAATTCCATGATCAGCAGATCGTTGATCCGCCCTTCTCCCACTACGATCTGCGCACGCCGCAACATGTGCCCGCGCAATCGGACCAGCGCGGCTTTGTCCGTCAAATCAGCCAGCTCCAGCGCGCGCAGATACGAGTTGAGAACGTCGACAACGCGCGGCATGAGATGCTCGACATCCGTTCGGTAGGCGGGCGTCACTTCAAGCTGTGCGCGAAATCGCAGATGCTTGCCTGTGGCACCGTTTCCCAACGAGATCACAAGCGGCTCAATCGCCACGTATTCTACGTCCGGCAAATCTTCGACGCTCGCCTGCGCGTCCGTCTCCGCGGGCACTGATGCAGCAAGCGATTCGGCGCCCATGATCAGGCCCGACCACACCGCATAAAATCCGCCGCCAGCACCTGCCAGCGCCAACACAAGCCCGATGATCAAGGGCTTTTTAGAGCGTTTTACCGGAGCTTCGCCCGTGTCTTCTTTGGTCACCGCCATTGTCTGAACCTCATTCATGTCCGAACCAACATAACCGTCAGGCACTAACCGATTATTAAGGCTGATAAGCGAAACATGACCCCAACGTCCGGCAGAACGCGGGACATGAGGAGGCAAAGAAATTGCAGAATATCGCGACCCTTTGGACCACTCTGGATCCGCGCAGACGCATCATCATCATCTTGGCAGGGATCGCGATGTTCGCGGCGGTTCTGGGTCTGTCCCGCATGGCGACGGCGCCCTCGCTCAACCTGCTCTACGCGGGTCTGGAGAGCGGCCCCGCGGGCGAGGTCGTGCGGGCGCTGGAGCAGCGTGGCGTCACATATGAAGTGCGCGGCGGCGCGATCTTTGTCGATTCGGCTCAGCGCGACACGCTTCGCATGACACTGGCCAGCGAGGGACTGCCCAGCAATTCCAGCCAGGGATACGAGTTGCTCGATACCCTGTCCGGGTTTGGCACGACCTCGCAGATGTTCGACGCGGCTTATTGGCGCGCGAAAGAGGGCGAATTGGCGCGGACCATTGTGTCAAACCCCGCGATTGTGGCCGCTCGGGTACATATCGCCAATACCGGCTCAAACCCATTTCAGCGGGACGTGCGTTCGACCGCCTCGGTCATGATCACTTCCGCGGGGGGCGATTTACCCGCGAAACAGGCGCAAGCGCTCAAGTTTCTGGTGGCCAGCGCAGTCGCCGGACTTACTGCCGATGACGTGTCGATCATCGATAGCAGCGGCGGTTTGATCGGCGGCGCGGAAGAGGCTCCGAGCAACGCGGGCGAGGATCGCTCGGACGCGCTGAGACAACGTGTGCAGCGTTTGCTGGAAGCGCGCGTAGGGCCAGGAAACGCTGTCGTCGAGGTCAGCGTGGACACCGTCAAGACGACAGAAATGATCCGCGAAAAGACCATCGATCCAGACAGCCGCGTTGCCATCAGCATCGATACCGAAGAGCGCACGAACTCCGCATCTGATGAAGGCGGCGGCGACGTGACGGTTGCGTCGAATCTGCCCGATGGTGACGGCGCGGGCGGCGATGGCTCCAGCAGTCAGACCAACGAGACACGCGAGCGGATCAACTATGAAGTCTCTCAGACCGAGCGCGAGATCACGCAAGCGCCTGGCGCGATCAAACGCCTAAGCGTTGCGGTTCTCGTAAACGGGACGGTCGCAGCAGGCGCGGACGGCGCAGAGAATTTTCAGCCGCGCTCGGACGCCGAAATGGAAGCGCTGCGCGATCTGGTCGCGTCCGCCGTGGGATATGACGAGACGCGCGGCGACGTGATAACCCTGAAATCTCTTCAGTTCGAGCCGCTGACAGTGTCCGGGACCGCCGCGGCTCCGTCCTTTTGGAGCACACTTGGACTCGACGTGCTGTCCCTGATTCAGGCCGCAGTTCTGGCAATCGTGGCACTGATCCTCGGCCTCTTTGTCATTCGGCCCATCCTGTCACCACCGCGTACGGCCAGCACGCCGGCGCTCGCGGCCCCCGGGACAGCCAACCAGGCTGCACCCGACGCCAAAGAGCAGGCTCCGCAAGCTTCGCTCACCGGCGAGATCGACACTTCGGACATGGACGAGGCGAGCTTGCCGGTCGTGTCGGGCCGCAGCGCCATCACTGCCAGTCAGGCAGCAGGTGAGGATCCGGTCGCGCGCCTGCGCGGTATGATTTCGGGCCGCCAGGAAGAAACTGTCGAAATCCTGCGTACATGGCTTGAAGGCGAAGAGGAGAGCGCATGATGAGCATCGCCCATTTGCTGGAAGATTTCGGAACGGAACTTGGCGATATATCTCTTACGATCAGCGATGCCACACTCGAACAAGAGCGCATCGACGCTTATGAAAACGGTTACAAGGCAGGCTGGCAAGATGCCGTCAAGGCCGCTAGCGAAGATGCCGATCGCGTCGGTTCGGATTTTGCAGGCAATCTGCAGGATATCTCATTCACCTTGGCCGAGGCTCAGCGCGATCTGCTGGCCACCTTGCGCCCGCTCCTTACCGGAATGGTCGAAAGCGTCCTGCCGCATTTGGCACATCGCACCATTGGCGATCACGTCGTTCAAACGATCGAGCGGATGGCCCAGACCGCGATGCAGGGCCCACTGCGACTGGTGACGGCGCCTGGAAATGCCGACGCATTGCAGACCCTGATCGAAGACCGCGAGATGACTGACACCACGGTCGAGATCGAGCCGTCACTGGGTGAAGGTCAGATCCACATCCGGGCGACTGGTAGTGAGCAGGAGATCGATCTGGACGCCGTCCTGGCGCAGATCGACACCGCTCTCTCCGGCTTTTTCGAAGAACACCAAAAGGACATTGCATGATGGATAGCTCCACCGATTCCCCAAGCCGCCAGCCCGAGGCGACAAACCCGTTTTCGTCGGTTCCGATCGAGATCACGATCTCGGTCGGCAAGGCGCGCCCACTGATCCGCGACCTGCTCAAGCTGGGCAAGGACGCCGTGCTACCGCTGGACAAGCGCGTTGACGATCCGGTCGAGCTCTATGTCGGCGACCGCCTGATCGCGCGTGGCGAGTTGGAGGAACTGGAGGGCGATCAGAAGGGCCAGCTTGCGGTACGCCTCACCGAAGTCGCCGATCTAAAGGACGGCATCGCATGATGAGAGCCCTCGCGCTGGCGACAATCACGCTGGCGGTCTTAGCTGGTCCCGCAGCCGCGCAAGACTTGTCCTTGTCGCTCGACGGCGATGGTTCCCTCTCGGCGCGGACCCTGCAATTGCTTGCACTGATCACGGTTCTCAGTCTTGCGCCCGGGCTGGCGATCATGATCACCTGCTTTCCGTTCATGGTGACGGTTTTGGGCATCCTGCGCCAAGGCATCGGGCTTCAGCAGTCGCCGCCAAATATGCTGATCGTCAGCCTTGCGCTGTTTCTCACCTATTTCGTGATGGAGCCCGTCTTCATGATCGCCTGGGAGCAGGGGATCGAGCCCTTGCTTAATGAGACGATTGCGGTCGAGGAGGCCGTCACCAGAACGCTCGAGCCGTTTCGCACATTCATGGCAGGGCGCCTCGACGGAGATACATTTGCCGCCATGGCCGCCTTGAGGCCGGATGCGAATGGCATCGCGCCCGGCCCCGACGCCCCCCTGTCGGTGCTGATTCCCAGCTTTCTTCTGTCTGAAATCGCGCGGGCGTTCCAGATCGGCTTTCTGGTCTTTTTGCCCTTTCTGATCATCGACCTCGTTGTCGCGGCCATCCTGATGTCCATGGGCATGATGATGGTCCCGCCCGCCATCGTGTCGCTGCCCTTCAAACTGGCGTTTTTCGTCATCGCGGATGGCTGGTCCCTTATCGCGGGCAGTCTGGTGAGGGGCTATTTCTGAGCTAGCTCGCTCTTCTGCGCACCGACGACAATTTGGGTATTCCAGCCGGCGCAGCGCGCTGCCAGCGGCGCGGCCGGTGCGATGTCCGTAAACAACTGATCAATCTCTTCAAGCGACGCGATCCTCGCCGGTGCCGTTCGCTTGAACTTGCTCTGATCGGCAACCAGCATCCTGTGCCGCGAGCGCGCGAGGACCGCGTGGCTGACGCCGACCTCCTGCACGTCGAAATCAAGAATATCGCCATCCGGGTCGATGGCTGAACAGCCTATGATGCCGATATCGAACTTGAATTGAAGGATCGCATCCTTGGTGATGTCACCGATCAAACCGCCATCGGCACGGCGCAACGAGCCGCCCGTGACGATGACCTCGCAATCGGTATTCTGTGCCAAAATATTGGCCACGTTCATGTTGTTCGTGACGACCAGCAGGTTGCGGTGGTGTATCAGTTCGGCGGCAACCGCTTCGGTGCTGGTGCCGATATTCAGGAAGATGGCACAATCCTCTGGAATCTGCGCCGCGCAGGCGCGAGCGATGGCGCGCTTGCCATCCGCGTTGATGCGTCGCCGCTCTTGATAGCCGATATTTACCGTGCCCGACGGCAGCACCGCGCCGCCATGCACCCGCTCCAGCCGGCCCGCATCCGCGAGATCCGATAGATCGCGCCTGATGGTCTGAAGCGTGACGCCAAAATACTCGGCCAGATGCTCGACCGTCACCTTGCCGTCCCGCCGCGCGAGGTCAAGGATTTCGGGGTAACGTATCGTCTGGGACATCTGCGGTTCCGATTTGGCCACTGCGCGTAAATGTGCGCTTTTACACTGTTATCCGCAAGATGCGCGAAGAGCGGGCTTCCGGTGCGTCGGAGCGGGCCGTTTTCAGCATGAAAACACGTCAACCCGGTTGAATTGGGACCTCAAGCAAAATTTAATTCATCGATTGATCGAAATCGAAAAAAAGCGAAGGCAAGCCCTGTTCTTTTCGCACCCCTTTGCTAGGCTGCATCGAACTGTGGCGAGATGCGGGGGATACGTGGTTCGCGAGGAGGAGGTCTGCGATCTGTTCGTGATCGGCGGCGGCATCAACGGATGCGGCGTCGCCCGCGACGCTGCGGGCCGTGGCCTGACCGTAACGCTGGCCGAGATGTCGGACCTGGCGTCTGCCACGTCCTCGGCCTCGACCAAACTTTTTCATGGCGGTCTGCGCTATCTCGAATATTTCGAATTCCGCCTTGTCCGCGAAAGCCTGATCGAGCGCGAGACGCTGTTGCGTGCCATGCCGCACATCTCGTGGCCAATGCGCTTTGTGCTGCCCTACCACAAAGACATGCGCTTCGAAGGCGACACGCCAACGTCGAAACTGCTGAACGGCGTGATGCCTTGGATGCGCGGGCGCAGGCCCGCTTGGCTGATCCGGCTGGGGCTGTTCCTCTATGATCATCTGGGCGGGCGCAAAATCCTGCCCGGCACATCAACGGTCGACCTGATGTCGTCCCCCGAAGGGCGCGCGCTGCAAGAGCGGTTTACCAAAGCCTATGAATATTCCGATTGCTGGGTCGAGGACTCGCGCCTCGTCGTGCTGAACGCCCGCGATGCCGAGGCGCGCGGCGCTCGGATCATGACCCGCACGCGCGTTGTTTCGGCAAAGCAGGAGGATGGCATCTGGTCGATCACGACCGAGGACGCGGACACAAAGAAGACGCGCGTCACGCGCGCCCGCATGATTGTCAATGCGGGCGGCCCTTGGGTAGGTGACGTCATCCGCGATACGGTGCATTCACACAGCAAAGACAGCGTGCGCCTCGTGCGCGGCAGCCATATCGTGACGCGCCGGCTCTTCGATCACGACAAGTGCTACTTCTTTCAGGGCACCGACGGGCGTATCATGTTCGCCATCCCCTACGAAACGGATTTCACCCTCATCGGCACCACAGATCAGGAGCACGAAGATCCTACTCAGCCGCCCGTCTGCACCGAAGCCGAGAAGGACTATATGGTCAGCTTCGTGAACCAGTACCTGGCCGATCCAATCTCGGTTGACGATATCGTCTGGACCTATTCTGGCGTTCGTCCGCTTTACGACGATGGCGCGTCCTCGGCGACCGCCGCGACACGGGACTATACCTTGAAAATGGATCACAGCGCTGGCGCTCCGGTCATCAACATCTTTGGTGGCAAGATCACCACCTATCGCCGTCTCGCTGAGGGCGTGATGGAATTGGTGGGCGAAGAAGTCCCCGATCTCGCACCCGCATGGACCGCGGGCGTCGCTTTGCCTGGCGGCGATTTCGCCGTCTCCGAGGTAGAGAGCCGGATTTCGGATCTGGCCCGTGCCAATCCGTTCCTGAGCGACGCATGGGCCCGCCGCCTGATCCGCGCCTACGGAACCGAGGCGCAAGAAGTGTTAGGCGCGGTCAAGCAACGCTCCGATCTTGGCCAGGATTTCGGCGCGACGCTGACGGCAGCCGAGGTCGACTGGCTAATGGATCGAGAATACGCGCGCAGCGCCGATGATGTGCTTTGGCGCCGTACCAAGCTGGGCCTGCGCCTGTCAAAGGAACAGTCTACCGCATTGCAGGATTACATGACCCGCCGCAGCGTCCGCGCAGCTTCGGCAGCCGCCGAATAATCCAAGGGAGAACCGATCGTGACACTCGAGCTCGACAAGGTGACGCATGAGGTCGGCGGGCGCGCCCATATTCACGAGACGTCGCTAACGCTTGAGAAGGGCACAATGAACGTGCTGCTTGGCCCAACCCTTGCCGGCAAGACGTCGCTCATGCGCCTGATGGCGGGCCTTGATCAGCCGACATCGGGCCGCATCATCTGGAACGGTGATGACGTGACCGGCCAGCGTGTGCAGGACCGCAAGATCGCCATGGTCTATCAGCAATTCATCAATTATCCGTCGATGTCAGTCTATGACAACATCGCGTCGCCGATGCGGCTGATGGGCATCGCCAAGGATGAGATCGACCGCCGCGTCCGCGAGACTGCCGATCTGATGCAACTCGGCCCAATGCTTAAGCGCAAACCGCTCGAATTGTCGGGCGGCCAGCAACAGCGTTGCGCACTGGCCCGCGCATTGGTCAAGAATGCGGGCCTCGTGCTACTGGACGAGCCTCTGGCCAATTTGGACTACAAGTTGCGAGAGGAACTGCGCGCCGAGATTCCGCGGATCTTCGAAGCGTCCGGCGCCATTTTCGTTTATGCCACGACCGAACCCGAAGAGGCCCTGCTACTAGGCGGCAATTGCGCGACGCTTTGGGAAGGGCGCGTGACCCAATTTGGCCCAACGGCGCAGGTTTACCGCAAACCCGCAGACGCCACGACCGCGCGCGTCTTTTCCGATCCGCCGATGAATTTCCTGACATTGGAAAAACGTGGCGACACGATGCGCCACGATCGCGACGATTTCAGCGCCGCGAGCCTTGGCCGCGACCTTCCCGATGGAACATATATGGCGGGATTTCGGCCCAATCATCTCAAACTCGAGGCGTCCGAGGGCGCGATCCGCTTTGATACGGTGCTGAACGTGACCGAGATTACCGGCTCGGAAACTTTCGTGCATCTTGATCACGGGGCGGCCCGATGGGTCGGGCTGATCCACGGATTGCGTGATCTGAAATCGGGACAGGCACTGCCGGTCTATCTGGATCCGTCCTGCATCTATCTCTTTGCCCAGAACGGCGCACTGGTCGCGTCGGCGGCCTATGCGGAGGCCGCGTAGATGGCCAAGATCACACTCGACAATCTGGCACATTCCTACATGCCCAACCCGAAATCCGAGGATGATTTCGCGCTTAAGGAGCTGAACCACGATTGGACCGACGGCGAGGCTTACGCTCTGCTGGGTGCGTCGGGTTGTGGCAAGTCCACCCTGCTCAACATCATCTCGGGCCTCTTGATCCCGTCGCAAGGGCGCGTCCTCTTCGATGGGCAGGACGTGACACATGCGCCGACGGCGGATCGTAACATCGCGCAGGTTTTCCAGTTTCCGGTGGTCTACGATACGATGACCGTCGAAGCGAACCTGGCCTTTCCTTTGAAAAACCGCCGCATGGACACGGCCGAAATCACCCGCCGCGTGCAGAAAGTGGCGGCAATGATCGGCATGGAAGATCAGCTGAACCGCAAGGCGCGCGGCCTCACCGCGGATGCCAAGCAGAAGATCAGCCTTGGGCGCGGCATGGTGCGCGAGGATGTGAACGCGCTCCTCTTTGACGAGCCTTTGACCGTCATAGATCCGCACATGAAATGGGAATTGCGCACGCAGCTGAAAAAACTGCACGCCGATTTCGGCCATACGATGATCTACGTGACGCACGACCAGACCGAGGCGCTCACTTTTGCCGACAAGGTTGTCGTGATGCATGACGGGCGGGTCGTGCAGATCGGCACGCCGCAAGAGCTGTTTGAGCGTCCCGCGCATACCTTTGTCGGCTATTTCATCGGCTCGCCCGGGATGAACCTTCTGGACGCCAAGATCGACGGGCGCCAAGCCCAGGTCGCCGGCGCCACCATCGACCTCGGGCGGGATTATGACGCCAAGGGCCGCACTCAGATCGGCGTGCGCCCCGAATTCATCACGCTCCACTCCGGCGGCGAGGGTATTCCCGCCCGCGTCACACGCGTTGAGGATGTGGGCCGCCACAAGATCGTGCGGCTCGATGCGGGCGGCACCCCCGTCAGCGCCATCGCGGGCGAGGGCGAAGAAATTCCAACGAGTATCGACCGGATCCGCTTTGCCGAAGGCGGCGTCAACATCTACGCGGATGACTGGCGCGTCGCGCCGGCCGGGGAGGCCGCAGCATGAACAAGACCGTCAATCAAAAGGCATGGTTCCTGATCCTGCCGGTCCTCGTTCTCGTCGCCTTTTCGGCGGTGATCCCACTGATGACCGTGGTAAATTATTCAGTGCAAGATACGTTCGGCAACAACCAGTTCTTCTGGGCGGGCCTCGACTGGTTCGATGACATGCTTCATTCCGACAGGATGTGGAGCGCGCTTGGCCGTCAGCTGATGTTCTCGGGCATCATCCTCGCCATCGAGATCCCGCTGGGAATTTACGTGGCTTTGAACATGCCGAAATCCGGCTTCTGGTCGTCCTTCTGCCTCGTGCTGATGTCTCTGCCGCTGCTGATTCCGTGGAACGTGGTCGGCACGATCTGGCAGATCTTCGGCCGGGTCGATATCGGCCTTCTGGGCTACACGCTCGAGGCGCTGGGCATCGAGTACAACTACACGCAAAACACCGTGGACGCATGGGTGACCGTGATCGTCATGGATGTCTGGCACTGGACCTCACTGGTCGCGCTCTTGGCGTTTGCGGGCCTACGCTCGATCCCCGATGCCTATTATCAGGCGGCCAAGATCGACCAGGCCAGCCGCTGGGCCGTTTTCCGCTATATCGAGCTGCCCAAGATGGCGGGCGTGCTGATGATCGCGATCCTTCTGCGCTTCATGGACAGTTTCATGATCTATACCGAGCCTTTCGTTGTCACCGGTGGCGGCCCCGGCAATGCCACCACCTTCCTCAGCATCGATCTGGTCAAGATGGCACTGGGTCAGTTCGATCTCGGCCCCGCCGCCGCATTCAGCCTGATGTATTTCCTGGTGATCCTTGCGATCTCTTGGGTTTTCTACACCGTGATGACCACGCTCGACAAAAGGGATGGCAGCTGATGAACCGCCCCGCCACACCCGATCTATCGCCCGATCCCGGCATCACCGCACCGCGCCGCCGCAAGCTGCGGATGAACGGCTCGGCCATCGTGATGGCGATTTATCTCGTCTTCCTGATGCTGCCGATCTACTGGCTGCTGAACATGAGCCTCAAGACCAACGCCGAGATCCTCGGCACCTTCTCACTCTGGCCGCAGGACCTGACGTTCGCGAATTACGCCAAGATCCTGACGGATGCGAGCTGGTACATGGGCTACGTCAACTCGCTGATCTACGTCGTTATGAATACCGTCATCAGCCTCGCCGTGGCGCTGCCCGCCGCCTACGCGTTCAGCCGCTACAGCTTCATGGGGGACAAGCATCTTTTCTTCTGGCTGCTGACGAACCGCATGGCGCCGCCAGCCGTCTTCGCCCTGCCGTTTTTTCAGCTCTACTCGTCCATCAATCTCTTTGACACGCATATCGCCGTCGCGCTGGCGCATTGCCTGTTCAACGTGCCGCTGGCGGTCTGGATCCTGGAAGGCTTCATGCGGGGTGTGCCGCGCGAGATTGACGAGACGGCCTATATCGATGGCTACTCATTTCCCGCGTTTTTCATCAAGATCTTCACGCCGCTCATTGCCTCAGGCATCGGGGTCGCAGCCTTTTTCTGCTTCATGTTCTCATGGGTCGAGCTGCTGCTGAGCCGGACGCTCACCTCTGTCGACGCGAAACCCATCGCCGCCACCATGACCCGCACCGTCGGCGCGGCGGGCGTCGACTGGGGCGTGCTGGCTGCGGCAGGTGTTCTGACCATCGTGCCCGGCGCGCTGGTGATCTATTTCGTGCGCAACTACATCGCCAAGGGCTTTGCCCTGGGGAGGGTCTGATATGCTTGATTGGATGGCATGGACTTGGCCGACCGCCGCATTCTTCGGCGTCATCGCCGCATTGCTGATCACCTTCACGATTCTTGCGATCAAGTATCCCGAAACACCGCGCACAGGTATCCTGCGGATCGAGACGACGCGGGGCGACAGGCTTTTCATCACGCTGCTGGGCTCGGCTTTCATCAATATCGCATGGCTCGGTCTCGGGTTCGGGCCGCAATACTTCGCGCTGCTTGTCTGCCTCGGCTATGCTGCGGCAGTCTTTCGCTGGGTCTGAAGGAATGACACCAAAGGCGGGCGCGCCAAGATAATATCGTTCAACCAAAGGGAGGAAACCTACAATGAACGTCACACTCAGATCATCCACCGCGATGGCGCTGGCCCTCGGGCTGATCGCCGGACCGGCGATCGCCGACATGGAGGCGGCGATGAGCTTCCTCGATGACGAGATCAATGGCATCAGCACCCTGACCCGTGAGGAGCAGGAGGCTGAGATGCAATGGTTCATCGATGCGGCCCAGCCCTTCGACGGCATGGAAATCAACGTGGTCTCGGAGACCATCACCACCCATGAATACGAGGCTCAGGTGCTGGCCCCCGCGTTCACCGCGATCACCGGCATCAAGGTCACGCATGACCTGATCGGCGAAGGCGACGTCGTCGAGAAGCTGCAGACGCAGATGCAGTCGGGCGAGAATATCTACGACGCTTATGTCAACGACAGCGATCTCATCGGCACGCATATCCGCTATGGCCAGGTCCGCAACCTGACCGACTGGATGGCGAACGAGGGCGCGGACGTGACCTCGCCCACGCTCGACCTCGAGGATTTTATCGGGACCGAATTCACCACCTCGCCCGATGGCAAGCTCTACCAGTTGCCGGACCAGCAATTCGCGAATCTCTATTGGTTCCGCTACGACTGGTTCAACGACGAAAAGAACAAGGCTGACTTCAAGGAAGCCTATGGCTACGACCTCGGCGTGCCGGTCAACTGGTCGGCCTACGAGGATATCGCCGAGTTCTTTACCGGGCGCGACCTCAGCCATCTGGGCGTCGAGGGCGAAGTCTTTGGCAACATGGATTACGGCAAGAAAGACCCATCACTTGGCTGGCGTTACACCGATGCGTGGATGTCCATGGCCGGCATGGGCGACGTGGGCGAGCCCAACGGCCTGCCCGTCGACGAATGGGGCATCCGCGTGAACGAGCAATCGCAGCCCGTCGGCGCCTGCGTGGCGCGGGGCGGTGCGACCAACTCGCCCGCAGCGGTCTATGCAGTCGACAAGGCAATCGAGTGGCTGCAAAAATACTCGCCCCCCGCCGCTGCCGGCATGACTTTCGGCGAGGCTGGCCCGTTCCCCGGACAGGGCTCGATCGCGCAGCAGATGTTCTGGTACACCGCCTTTACCGCGGCGACCGTGACGCCCGATCTGCCCGTCATGAACGAGGACGGCACGCCCAAATGGCGCATGGCCCCCTCGCCGCACGGCGTTTACTGGCAGGACGGCATGAAGGTCGGCTATCAGGACGTAGGCAGCTGGACACTGATGAACTCGACGCCCGAGGACCGCGCCAAGGCCGCCTGGCTTTATGCGCAGTTCGTCACCTCCAAAACGGTCGACGTGAAGAAGGCCGATGTCGGCCTGACCTTCATCCGCGAATCCACCATCCAGTCGGATCATTTCACCGATCGCATGGACAAGTTGGGCGGTCTCGTGGAGTTCTACCGCTCGCCCGCGCGCACGCAGTGGTCGCCGACCGGCACCAACGTGCCTGACTACCCCAAGCTGGCACAGCTCTGGTGGCAGAATATCGGTGACGCCATGTCCGGCGCCAAAACCTCGCAAGAGGCATTGGACCAGCTTTGCGCCGATATGGAGGACGTGATGGCCCGCCTTGAGCGTGCCGGTATCCAGGGCGATCTGGGCCCGGTCCTCAATGAGGAGCAGGATCCTTCCTACTGGCTCGAGCAGCCGGGCGCGCCCAAGCCCAAGTTGGAGAACGAGGATGAAGAGCCCCAGACCATCAGCTATGATGAGCTGGTGAAATCCTGGACGGAATAATGCAAATCATGCCGGGGCGCTCATCTGCCGCGCCCCGGCTATTCCTCTTCCGAAACTTCGGGCCGACATGAAATACATTCTGGCAATCGACCAAGGCACCACCTCCAGCCGCGCAATCCTCTTCGACGAGGCGCTGCAGGTCTCAGCGATTGCCCAAGAGGAATTCCCCCAGCATTACCCGCAATCCGGCTGGGTCGAGCATGACGCCGCCGATCTTTGGTCGACCGTGGCCGGCACCTGCCGCGCGGTCATCGAGCGCGCCGGGATCACCGCCACCGACGTCGCCGCTATCGGCATCACCAACCAGCGCGAGACGACGGTAGTTTGGGACCGCAATACGGGACAGCCAATCCACAACGCCATCGTCTGGCAGGATCGGCGCACCGCCGCCATTTGCAATGCCCTGCGCGATGAAGGCCATCAGGACATGGTAAGCGAGCGGACAGGTTTGCTTCTCGATCCCTATTTTTCCGGAACCAAGCTGAAATGGCTCCTCGACAATGTCGAAGGTGCCCGCGCCAAAGCGAAGGCGGGCGAGCTTCTTTTCGGAACCGTCGACAGTTACCTTATCTGGAAGGCGACCGGTGGAACGTCCCACGTGACGGACGCCACCAACGCGGCACGGACCTTGCTCTACGACATCCGCAAGGGACGGTGGAGCCGGACAATCTGCGATCTACTGGACATTCCGACGAGTATGCTGCCCGAAGTCCGTGATTGCTCCGCGGATTTCGGCGTGACGCGCGACGATCTTTTTGGCCGCGCCATTCCAATCCTGGGCGTCGCCGGAGATCAACAAGCGGCGACCATCGGACAAGCCTGTTTCCAGCCCGGCATGCTGAAATCCACCTACGGCACCGGCTGCTTTGCGCTGCTGAACACAGGCGCCACACCCGTGCGTTCAAAAAATCGGTTGCTGACCACAATCGCTTACCAGTTGGACGGTACACCGACCTACGCGCTGGAAGGTTCGATATTCGTTGCCGGGGCTGTGGTGCAATGGCTGCGCGACGGGCTCAAGATGATCCGCCACGCCGCCGAGACACAGCCTCTGGCCGAGGCCGCAGATGCCGGCCAGAATGTCGTCCTTGTTCCCGCGTTTACCGGGCTGGGCGCGCCGTATTGGAAGGCCGAATGCCGCGGCGCGATCTTTGGTCTATCACGTAATTCGGGGCCTGCTGAGCTGGCCCGCGCCGCACTTGAATCCGTCGGCTATCAGACGCGCGACCTTCTGGATGCGATGCATCTCGATTGGAGCGGGGAGACCAACTCAGGCGCCAAGGAAGCAACGCTCCGCGTCGATGGCGGGATGAGCGCATCGGATTGGACGATGCAGTTCCTGTCCGACATCATTGGCGCGTCGGTGGATCGGCCAGCGACCCTTGAGACGACGGCCATGGGGGCCGCCTGGCTCGCCGGTCTGCGCGCGGGCCTCTATCCCGACCAGGCAAGCTTTTCCGAGATGTGGGCATTGGAGCGCACATTTACCCCCCAGATGTCAGGCGACCTTCGCGATCGCAAGTATCAGGCGTGGCGCCGCGCCGTAGATGCCGCGCAGAAGTTCTGACGCATTGATGCGATGGAATGGACCATGCCTCATGCCTGCCCGGCCCTTTGCTTTGCTACCGTACCACGAACTCCGCATGCAGCGCCCCGGCAGCTTTGATGCTTTTAAGAATGTCGATCATGTCGCGCGGCGCCACGCCCAGCGCGTTCAGACCCGCGACCACCTCGGATAGCGTTGTGCCGGGCGGCACTTCGGCCAAACCAAACCCGGCCTCCTCTTCAATCTGGGCGTTGGTGCGCGGAACGACGACGGTCTCGCCCTCGGCAAACGGATTCGGCTGAACCGCAATGGGCGCCTCTTCGACACGCAAGGTAAGATTTCCCTGCGACACCGCGATACGGCTAATGCGCACGTCCTGCCCCATCACGATAGTGCCGGACCTTTGATCAACGACGACGCGCGCCTTACTCTCAGGCTCAACCAGCAAGTTCTCGATTCGAGCCAACGCATGCGCCGGTGAGGGCGCACGCGTGCGCCCGATATCAAGTTGCACTGTCCCGCTATCAAGCATGACGGCCACCGCGCGGCCGTAGTTGCTGTTGATGACGTTTTCAATCCGGCCCGCCGTGGTGAAATCCGGCTCGCGCAATGCAAGGCGCAGTTGATCCAGCGAACCTAACTCGAACGCAATTTCTCGCTCGACACGCGCACCCGCGGGGATCGAGCCGGAGGTTGGCACGCCTTGCACCACGGCTGCCGCGTCACCTTGGGCAACGGCCCCACCCGCTATGATCGTGCCCTGCGCCACCGCATAGATCTGCCCATCCGCCGCGTTGAGAGGTGTCATGATGAGCGTTCCGCCCAAGAGGCTGCTCGCATCTCCGATGGCCGACACGGTGACGTCAATCTGCCCACCCGCGCGTGCGAATGCAGGCAAGCTGGCAGTCACCAAAACGGCCGCGACATTCTTGGGGCGAAACTGCTCACCCGAAACGTTGACGCCAAGCCGCTCCAGAATGTTGGACATGATCTCTTCGGTAAAGGGCGCGTTGCGCAGCCCGTCCCCCGTACCGTTCAGGCCCACGACCAGCCCATACCCGACCAGGTCGTTGCCCCTGACCCCATCGAACTCCACCAGATCCTTGATCCGGATGGGACCGGCCATGGCCGGCCCAAGGCTCGACAGAATAAACGCAGCCGCGCAAAGAAAACCGGAGATAATCTGTATCAAAGGAAATTCACCAGATTCAGGCGCTGCGTCCGCGCGGTAAGGGTGTAAATGGTCTCGAGCCTCAGTTGCGCTTGTTCGAGCGCGCTGGCTGTGTCGAAGACATCCGCCGATATGAGGTCGCTGCGCGTCATCTCGAGTGAGGCACGCTCGGCTGAATTACGCGTGATTGACTGGTCGATACGCTCTTCGGCAAATCCAAGGTCCGATCGAAGCCCGATGATTGCGTCGATGGACCCGCCCATGGACGTCACGGAACTGCGCAAGAGGTTTTGCCTCACCTCGCGGGGCAAGCCCAGGTTTTCGTCACCCGCGAGCGCCACCATGATCGCATCTTTCAAAACGCTGCGCAGTTTTGGATCGTCCGCGCGGATCGAAAGACCGACCTCTTCGCCACCGCCAAGCCGATGGGGCGCCATATCCTCAGTCGCGCCGCGGTAGATATCCGTTTCGAAGGCGCCGCCGGGAGTGTCAAAAAACACGTTCAGCGCTGCGGCGATACCCGCCGCATCCGTTGCGCCCGCGATCGCAGTTCGTGCGGCGCTCAGCAATTGGGCGGAGCCGGTCAGAGGCAATGCATCCAGTGCGTTCCCCGCGAATACCGGCCTGCCGCCCACGCCCTTGTTCAGGGCCGACATGATGCCGCCCAGCACTTCTTCCGCGTTAGCTCCCAAAGAGGCGAGGGCCAGATTGGTCGGCGCATCACCAACGCTTAATGCGCGCTCGTAAAGTGAGCCCAGTTGAGTCTGAACCGCTTCCAGCGACAATTGCATGACAGTCGCCTGTACTTGTGCCTCGGTGCTTGCGGTGCGCTGCGCCGCGTTTACGGCCAGCTGGTTCTCCATATTGGCAAGCTGGCCGAAACTACCCTGCAAGTGCTGGGCCAAATCCGCGACACGGCCCGAAGAAAGTTCTTGGGTCAGGCGCATCACATCAGATTGCGCTGCAGCACTCTGCCTGCGCAGGGTGAGAGATTGCGCCAGATCACCTATCGCGTGAAACATCATCATCCAATCCTCAGCAGGGTATCCATCATTTCATCCAAAGTCTGGATCATCCGCGCATTTGCCGCATACGCCTGTTCGATCAGCAGAAGCCGCGCGGTTTCATCATCCGAATTCACTCCGTCCTGTGCCAACGCCTCGGCGAGGCCGGATTGTCGCACCGCGGCGAAGCTGCTCACGCGATCTTCGGCAAGCACAGTTTGCGACAATTGCGAGACCATGCTGGCGATATGTTGCGAAGCGGAACCCGCCGCACCGCCTAGATCACCTGACGCCATGCTGGAGCGGGCAGCAAATGCATCGGCCAGGCCATGTAGACGCGCGGCATTGCCCACCGGCCCCAAAGCAACCGCGCCCAGACCATCGCGCAATTTTTGCGGGTCGCCACCCTTGGTTGGATCGACTGCCAGGTTGAGCGCCATCCGCCCTGCAATTCCAGTCTCAGACGCCACGTCAAAACGCCCACCTTGGTCGGTAAAGAGCCCAGGGTCGGCGGCACCGACGGTCGTGTCCCAGGCGGGATCCTGAAACCGTTCGATCACGTCACGGGCCAAGGCATCGATTTGCCTTTGCGCATCAACAGCCAGCGTATCGCGCACGTCGAACATTGCCGACAGCCGACCTCCTTCAATAGGGCTGCGCATACCCGCGGGCGCGACTTGTTCACCGTTGATGCGCAGACCCGAAAGAAGTCCCCCCTCAAGTGTCATGTGGGGCGCGATCACGTTTGTACGCGTGAATTCGAGTCTCGCACTGCCGCTGTCGACCAAGAGCGTCCCCCCGGGGGTCATCAAGGCAATAGCACCATCGTCGCGTGCGACTTCGCGGATCGGGATCAGTTCGGCGACACGGTCGACCACGACCTGTCGATGATCCAGAAGACCGGACGTATCCGCACCCTTACGCTGCGCGATCTGGATCTGGATGTTGATCCGATGAACCTGCTCAAGGTCAGAATTAAGACCACGCACCGACGCCTCGATCTGCTCCTCAGCGCGCATACGCTGGTTTTGAATGCTGTCCGAAATGTCATTGAAAGCGCCAGTGACTTCGGCAGCCCGCAAACTGACCTGCTGCAACCGATCAGTCGCCTCTGGCCGGCTGGCGGCCGTGACGAGTGATGCCTCTAGTGCAGACATCAGAGACGAAAGCGAGCCGTTCGAATCGGGCGTGCCGATGCTGGCCTGAACACCCTTCAGAAAATTGGCGCGAGTCTGCGATTGCGCCAGATCACTATCAGCCGCCCTGCGGTCCGACAGTACAGCGCTATCGACATGCCGGATGATGCCTGACACCCGAACACCGCCGCCTGTCGCGACGGCGTCTTGGGAAAGAGCGATTTCCCGCCGGCCGTATCCTTCGGTCTGAATATTGGCCAAGTTTGCCGAGACAACGCCCGCAGCCCGCGAATTGGCCGCGAGGCCTGAAAGGGCACTGGACAGGGCCGAGGTGATGCTCATGATTGCGTCTCTCTATCGGATACGTGGTATCGGGCGCGACCACGCGCCCGGGCCTGCGCTCTATCAGCGCTTGATGTTGGTCGTTTCCTGCAGCATCTCGTCGACGGTCTGAATGACCTTCGCGTTCGACGAATACGCGCGCTGCGTCTGGATCATATCGGTCAATTCGCCCGCGACATCGGTCGCACTTTCTTGACGAGCAAAGGCGACGACATCCCCGGTGGGACCATCGCCCGCATCCCAGAGGAAGAATGATCCGCTATCTGGCGAGGGCATGTAGGTCTGCTGATCCAGCGAGACCATGCCGTTCGGGTTGGGCAGATCAACCAAGGGTACCTGGTAGATGACACGCGTAATGCCCGTGTCGTAGGAGGCATGGACAAATCCGTTTTCATCCACCTTGGCCGAGGTCATATTGCCAACCGGCGAGCCGTCCTTGGAAATCGAAAGCGGCGCAAAGCTGTCGGAAAGCTGAGTGAGGCCGTCGGGTGCGCCGAGCTTGCCGATATTAACCTCCATCGGCCCCCCCGCGACATTGACGATGACAGATCCCCTCGCCCCGTCATAGGCGCCGCCGACGCCCGCCGGGGAAACACCCATAAGGGTGCCGCCCGCCGCGCGCGAATCGTCAAAGTTCAGGGTGTACTGTCCGATGATGGCGCCGCCCTGAGCCGAATCGCGCAAGGTCATGGTCCATTCGTTCGAATTGCCTGCGCCGGGAATAGTCGGCGAAAATTCGATGCCGACATTCTCGGACTTGCCAAGATTGTCGTAGTATTCGACCGATAACTCCTGCGGATCACCACTGGCACCGGCGTTCGTATCGACTGCGGGCAGGTTAAGGCCAAGGTTGATGGATGTGGTCGGCTCACCCGTCAATTGATTGACGTTGATGCGCACCGGCTCCAGCCCGTCAGCGGTATCGCGCGGGAATTCAGGCACGGTGCCGTCGGGATTGGCCGGCCAGCCCAAAAGGACGAGGCCGCTTTGCGTCTTGAGAATACCGTTGGCATCGGTACGGAACGACCCAGTGGTTGTAAGCAGCATTTGCTGACTGTTACCTCCGAGCGCGACCTCGCTGGATCGTGCGACCGGCAGCATACCGCGTCCGCGCACGGCCAGATCGGTCGCATTGGAGGTGGTGGTGAGTGAGCCGCCCTGGTCGATCAGGCGCTGAGTCATGGACCGAACTCCGCCAGCAGAATAGCTGCCCCCCGAGCCGCTGATGACCATCGACTGGAAGTCGGTCTCTACCCGCTTATAGCCGTAGGTCGCCGAGTTCGCGATATTGTCCGAAATCGCCGCCAAGCGGTTGGCATTCGCGGCGAGCGCCGCAACGCCCGCGTTAAGCGAGGAAGAAATTGTCATGGATACGCCTTTCTGCTGCATCGACCATTGTCGAAGACCAGACTTACGCGCGCTCCTTTAACATCCGACTAACAGATAAAATCCAATTCAATCGCCGTGCAGACGGGATGCGTGCTTTCACTCCGCCTGGCGCAGAAAAATAACCTCGATACGGTTGTTGCGCACCGCCATCGGATTGCGCACTGCGGGATCGCGATCTGCATGACCCGTCACGCGCGCTACCCGATCCTGGGCCAGCCCTTGTTGTTTCAAGAGTGTCCGCATCACCTGCGCCCGCTCGGTCGTGATGTCCCAGTCACGGTTTTCCTTCAACACTATCGGCGCCGCCCGCGTATGCGCCTCGATCGCGACCGCATTGGTGACCATCGCGCCCACATCGACCAACAGCTTGGCGAGTTGTGTCAGAATTGGTGCCGCCACGGCACCACCTTCGGCAAAAAGCGGCGCTTGGGCCACGTCAAAGAATTCAACCACCAGCCCCTCGTCGGTGACGCGGGTAATGATGTGACGCCGCAATTCGGAGGCCACGGTGCTTTCTCCAGAGCTCGCAGTCAACGCCTCATCGATCTTGCGTTGCAACTCTTCAAGACCGGCATCGGCACTCGTGCCGGTTTGTCCACGCGCCATGCGCGCCTCGGTGGCACGCAGGCTCGAGGCGCCAACGCCTTCGGAGGACAACGTGTCCTCGGCCATCACGCTTTCGCCGCCGAAATGGCCATCGCCACCGCTGGAGACACGGCTGATCGGAACGACGGGACTGAAATAATCAGCCAAGCCCTTGCGTTGTTTTTCCGTTGTCGCGTTCAACAGCCACATCAATAAAAAGAAGGCCATCATCGCCGTGACAAAGTCCGCATACGCGACCTTCCAGGCACCTCCATGGTGCCCGCCCCCGGCGACAACTTTCTTTCTCTTGATGATGACTGGCGCCGCATTGCCTTGCGCGCTCATCTCACCACCTCTTAACTCACCCAAGACATGGGATAGCAGGCGAACCCCTTACAGCGCGTTAATACTTCGACTTGTAAGTGTTTCAGCTGCGCTCGGCGCCCCGGTACCGGCCCAGGACCGGACAGCAAGCGCAAGTCCAATGAGCAAGACGCAGATGACTTTTCCTCCGGCGTGGCGAGGCCCAATCGCTTGAGGAAGCGCTTCGTCAGATCTGATCGATGCGAAAGCGCCGCGTTGGATGCGAGGAAAAACCTGTCGGGCCCCGCGCGGCCCAGCGTCTTTCACTGTTCCGGAAATACTCAATACAAGATTGGCCGCACGCGACCACTTGGCCTGCTTTGCGCTCAGTCTCGCTCGTAATGGGCGCGCATATGTTCGGCCTCTTGGCGCGCCTCCCGCAGACCATCCATCGTCGCGGCCAGTTCGGCCTCGGTCTGACTCAGCTGATTGGTCAGTTCGGCCTCACGCTGTTGGAGATACGTGATCGCCTGATCGCGGGTTTCTTCGGCCTCATGCAGCTCCTGGGCCATACGGTCCAGCTCACCCACATCGGAATGCGACACGCGAATAAACCGATGCACCAGCCAATTGGCAAACCATCCCAGGGCGAAGGCGACGAACAGGATGATCGCCGTGGCGATGATGAATTCAGTTCTGTTCATCGCCCGAGCCTTCTTCCCCTGCGCCGCTTGCCTCTTCTTCCTGCCCCTCTTCCTCCAAGCTTTCAAGCCCGGAATTTTCGGGGTCGGGCAATGGCTCGGCCTTGATCAGCTTGAATTCGATCCGACGGTTTGCCTCGCGGCCCTCCTCGGTATCATTGCCGGCGATGGGGGTGCTTTCGCCATAGCCCTTGGCGGTAAAGCTCGAGGTCAGAACACGGCGCGCGCGCAGCGCGTCCAGAACGGCATTGGCACGCGCTTGGCTCAACTCTTCGTTCATCTCCTCGCGACCCTGGCTGTCGGTATGACCACCGATCTCGATGCGAATCTCACCGCATGTGTCCAGGATATCCGCGATATCGTTCATGATCGCCGCGCCATTGCCGTCGATCGTTGCCGATCCCGGCTCAAAGTTGATCTTGCGATCGCCCTGGATCGCCTCGATCTGCGCGATGCACTCCTCAGGGGTCGGCAAGCCCGCGACAGGATCCAGCGCCTCTTGGTACTCGACATCAATATCGAACTGTGATGCTTCACCCAGCTTCTCGGCGAGAAGGCCTGCGATCTGCGCTCCCGCTTCCTTGCGGCCGGTCTTGCCCGTGACGCTCAGCTGCGTCGGTGTGACCACGACGGCTCCGTGTGCCAAAAATCCCAGCGCCTCAAGACCCGTCAGCACGCGCACCGGCCAATCACCGGGCAGTCCTTCGACCATCCGTGTGCGGTTATAGATCGCGTCCGAGCGAAAGCGTGCCTTGGCAAAGCTATCGACCGTGTCGCGCAGGCGCTGGCTGCCCAGCTTGCCCCGCAATTGGACAAGGCCTTCGGGCGACAGGGTGGCCACAAATTCGGGAATGACGGGCGCGCCTTCGGTCTCGGGCGGCGGCAGAACGGCCTTCAGGGCAAAGACATCGGGCAAGTCGCTGTTGAGACCACCGACGACATCGTCAAACTTGGCCTCTTCGGTGCCTTGTGGCGCGATCAGCGCGATATCGGCATCGGCAAAGGTAATGCTGCCGCCCCCCAGATCGCTGAGCGCCGCAATGGCCAGTGCTGCGGCCTCACCCCACTCCGGTGTCGGCACACCAAGGCCGATGATGCAATCCACATCGCCTTCCAGCCCCGCCTGGCGCGCGGCATTGAGGATGCGCCGCTGCGCCTCTGGTGTGTCGGCGGAGCAGGCATCAAAGCGCGCCTCCCCATCTTCGATCAGGAAACGCAAAGTGAAGGGCGTGATGACCGGACGCGGTGCCGAGACATTGACGGACACGCGCAGGTTGGATGGCACCCGGCGGCGCAGATCGCGCTCCAGCGCCACTTTCTCTTCGGGGCTGTCGGCCATGGTGATGATCGCCACGCGGCCCGAATCCACCGATATCTTGGCGCGCGGCAGCTGCGCGAGCGCCCTCAGCGCATAGTCGATCGCCGAGTCCCAACTGCCGGCGACCGGGTAATCCGCCGATTCGAGGAGGTCTATGACCTCAGCCTCATCGGCGATGGTGGCCAGCTGTTCGGTAAAGGCCTCGCGGTCCATCGCTGCTGGAACCAGCCCGATCAGCGAGATACCATGATCGTTGCGCAGGATCTCGACCGAGAACCGCGGCGGCGCGATTTCGGCGCTGTCCTCGACCAGCATCTGGTCGATCACCCGTGCCGCATCCACGATGCGTCCGGCGACAGTCAGCGCGGCAAAACGCTTGGCCTCGCTGGGGGCGCTGCCCGCCAGAAAAACCTGAAGTCCATCAGCATCGACTTCGGTCCAGGTCATGCCTTCCTTATCCAGCTCACTGCGCACCGAATGACGTGCGTTATCCTCGATGACCCGCACCGTGAAACTGGCGGCAACGAGGCAAAGAACAGCGGCAAGCGCGAAAGTCCCGACAATGGCAAAGATGGCAGAGAGGCGCATGGACGGCCCGATCATTGTGAAAACTCTGTCGTGTTTATGCCCCTGCCCCCGGTTATTCAATCACACCAGCAGGGCAGCGGCGAAAAACGGCAAGGGCAACAGGCCCGCGTCCCTGTTTGATCGAAAGAGCCTCAGAAGACCCTGCATATCTTGCACGTCCAGCCGTGTCATCTGCCAGACCAGATGCAGGCCAAGCGCCCAGGGGCCAAGTAGCGCGATCAACAACGCAATGGGATCCCCGCCCCGGCTGGCCAGAATCACCGCGGCCGTCATCAGCACGACGGTCGCCACCAGAAACCGGCGCAGCCACAGGGGCGAGCGATCCCCGAAAAGGCGCGCGGTGGACTTCACCCCGATCAGCGCGTCATCCTCGGCGTCTTGGTGCGCGTAGATCGTATCATAGAACAATGTCCACGCGATACCGGCAAGGTAGAGGATGACAGCTGGCCACTCCAGCTGCCCGGTATGGGCGGTCCACGCCAAAAGCGCGCCCCAGTTGAACGCGATCCCCAGAAAAATCTGCGGCCACCATGTGAACCGCTTGGCAAAAGGATAAATGGCGACGGGCGCAAGCGCCAATATTCCCAGCGCAATCGCCGTCGGCGGAAAGCTGAGCAGGATGCAAAACGCCACCAGCGCCTGCACCACCAGCCATGCCAGCGCGCCACGCACGCTGACCTGCCCCGACGGGATGGGCCGCGACGCGGTGCGCGCGACACTGCCGTCGATATGCCGGTCGGTGATGTCATTCCAGGTGCAGCCCGCGCCGCGCATCAGAAACGCGCCAATCGCGCAGCCACCAAAGATCCACAGATCGAACCACCGCGCCTGCCCATCGTGCAGCATCGCCAGAACCAGCCCCCACCAGCAGGGCAGCAGCAAGAGCCAAGTCCCGATTGGACGGTCCGCCCGGCTCAGCCGCAGATAGGGCCGCGTGGCAGCGGGCGCATAGCGATCCACCCAATTGCCGCGCACGGAATCGGCGACAGAATCCTGCGCGGTGCCCTCTGGTCTCGGGTTGGCTGGGGTCATATGGTGCGCCTCATGAATACGGCCAAGATCAGATTGTATGTAGAGCAGCCATTGGGGCCGGGGCAAACGGTTCGTCTGGACCGCGATCAGGCGCATTACCTTTTTGGTGTCATGCGGCAGACCGTTGGCGCGCCTGTCGCTTTGTTCAACGGCATTGATGGCGAATGGCTGTCCGAGGTGACGGAGGCGGGCAAGAAGGCGGGCGCGCTGGAATGCCGCACGCAAACGCGCCCTTTGCAGATGCCACCCGACCTCTGGCTGCTCTTTGCTCCAATCAAGAAGGCGCGCACCGATTTCATCGTCGAGAAGGCAACCGAGATGGGCGCCGCGCGCATCTGTCCCGTGCAAACCGATTTCACCAATTCCGAACGGGTGCGGCAGGACCGCCTTCAGACCCACGCCATCGAGGCGGCCGAGCAGTGCGGCGGAACGTTTGTGCCGCCGGTCGATGATCTGGCCAAGCTGGGCACCCTGCTGGATCGATGGGATCCCGCCCGCCGCATCCTTTTCTGCGACGAGGCGCTGGCAGGCGGCGCCGCGCGCGATATGCCGCGGGATGGCGGACCATGGGCGATACTCATCGGCCCCGAAGGCGGATTTTCCGAGGCCGAGCGGGCGCGCCTCGCCGCGCTGCCCCATGCCCATGCCGCCCGACTGGGCCCGCGCATCCTGCGCGCCGATACGGCCGCCGTGGCCGCGCTGACCCTTTGGCAAACCACGATGGGCGACTGGGCATGAGCCGCTTTTTGCGCCCCGAGGCCGTACGCACACTGACCCGGTGGCAAGGTATCCTGATCAGCGCCGCTATCCTCGCGGTTGGCGGGGTGATTGCGCTTGGCAGCTACGGCATCACCTTCTGGCTGGGCTGCGCCATCGCGCTTGGCGGCGCGGTCTCACTCATCGCGGCGGCCCAGCGGATGCGCTTTGCCGCGGGCACCGGCGGTCCGGGCGTCGTGCAGATCGACGAGGGCGCGATTGGCTATTTCGGCCCCTTGGGCGGCGGCGTCATCGCGCGCTCGGAGATGACGTCGCTGGCGCTCGACCGCACGGGCAAGCCCGCGCATTGGGCGCTGAGCCAACCCGATCAGGACGACGTGATGATCCCCCTGACCGCTGCGGGGGCCGATGCACTGTTCGATGTCTTTGCCGCACTGCCGGGGATGAAGACCGAGCGGATGCTGGCCGAAATGCGCCGCAAGGACGCGGGCCGCACCCTCCTGTGGCAGCGTCCCGGCACCGCCGCGCCGCATCTGCGCCTGACGTGAAGTTGCGCAGGGCGGGTTGACACCCCCCTGCACCCGCGCCACCTACTGAGGTCTGAATTTCAGCGGAGGCTCTGCCCATGTCCATTCCTCAGTCAGGCGGCGGCCCGATCGAACATCACAGCCAGTTGGCCGAATACCTCTCGGCAGGGAACAAGCCCAAGCAGGACTGGCGCATCGGCACCGAGCACGAGAAATTCGGCTATTGCAAGGACACGCATCAGCCCATCCCTTATCACGGCAAGCGCAGCGTTTCGGCGGTGCTGGAAGGGCTGCGCGATGCCCACGGCTGGTCGCCCGTCCTTGAGGATGGCAACCTGATCGGGCTGGAGAAGAACGGCGCGAATGTCTCGCTGGAGCCGGGCGGCCAGCTTGAGCTGAGCGGCGCCCCGCTTGAGACGATTCACGCCACCTGCGACGAGGTGAACGCGCATCTGCGCGAGGTCAAGGATGTCGCCGACAAGGTCGGCGTCGGGTTCATCGGCCTCGGCGCGGCGCCCGAGTGGACGCATGAGGACATGCCCCTGATGCCCAAGGGCCGCTACAAGCTGATGGACAGCTACATGCAGAAGGTCGGCACGATGGGCCGGGTCATGATGCGCCGCACCTGCACCGTGCAGGTCAATCTGGACTTCTCGTCCGAGGCGGACATGGTGCAGAAATTTCGCGTGGCCCTGGCGCTTCAGCCGGTCGCGACCGCGCTTTTCGCCAACTCGCCCTTCTTCGAAGGCAAGCCGAACGGCCATAAGTCATGGCGCAGCCGCGTCTGGCGCGATCTCGACCCCGACCGCACCGGCATGCTGCCCTTCGTTTTCGAGGACGGTATGGGGTTCGAGCGGTATGTCGATTACGCACTCGATGTGCCGATGTACTTCGTCTACCGCGACGGCAAATATATCGACGCGCTGGGGATGTCGTTCCGCGATTTCCTGCGCGGTGAGTTGCCGGCACTGCCGGGTGAAAAGGCCACGCTGTCCGATTGGGCGGATCACCTGACCACCGCCTTTCCCGAGGCGCGCATCAAGAAATTCATGGAGATGCGCGGCGCCGATGGTGGCCCGTGGCGCCGCCTTTGTGCGCTGCCAGCCTTCTGGACCGGCATCATGTATGACGCCAGCAGCCTTGATGCAGCATGGGATCTGGTCAAGGGCTGGAGCGCCGAGCAGCGCGAGGCGCTTCGCGTCGCTGCCAGCGTCGATGCCCTTCAGGCACGCGTGGACGGGATCGACATGCACGAGCTGGCGCGCCAAGTCCTTGATATCTCCGAGGCGGGCCTCAAGGCACGCGCGCGCCCCGGCGCCGAAGGGCTTATACCGGACGAGACGCATTTTCTGAACGCCTTGCGCGAAAGTGTCCAGTCGGGCCAGACGCCAGCGGACGAGCTCTTGGCGCACTATAACGGCGACTGGAACGGCGATCTGAGCCGTATCTACGCCGAGTATTCTTACTAGGCCTAGATGGTGATGAATTCGCCCCGGTGATAACCGAGGGCGGGTCCGTCACTGATCTGCGTCTCCAGAACCTCACCGATGAGGACGACATGATCGCCCGCCTCGACCAGCTTGTGCTGGGCGCATATCAGTGTTGCCAGCGATCCTGGCAGCAGCGGCAGATCATGCGGGCCTGCGTGCCACTCCGTTCGGTCAAATCGATCTTCGCTGCGCGAGGCAAAGAGTTTGGCCACGTCCCGCTGCGCATCCGCCAGCACATTGACGGCAAAGTGCGGCGCCGCGCGAAAGGCAGGCCCGCTATGGGCATTGTTGCCGATGCAGACCAGCACCAAAGGCGGGTCCAGGGACACCGAGCTGAACGAGTTGGCGGTGAAGCCGCGCGGTGTGCCATCGCCCTCGCGCGTCGTCATCACGGTGACGCCGGTGGCAAAGCGGCCAAACGCATCACGCAGGGCGCGGGTATCTGTAACGGTCATGAACGCTCCGGCGTTTGGATCTTGGCACAAAGGTAGGGCGCGCACCGCGATTGGCACGCGCCCTGTCTACCTTTCCATGCCCGAGGGTGCACCCCCTTGCAAGAGCGCGCAGTCAGCAAGCTCAGTCGCTGCCGCGTACCGCGATCTGCGCATCCGCCGCAGGGCTGAATTGGCGCTGCACAAAGTAGAGCAACACAGTCAGGCCAATGCCCACCAGATCGGTGATCAATCCGCCCGAAATCATGCAGAGCGCCGCCAGGATCAGGCCCAATCGCATGAACCACGCCACCATCGTCCCCGCGAACCACCCCTGCACGCCCGAGGATAGCAGGTACACTCCGAAGATCGCCGTCGCGCCTGCCCGGATCACCTCGACCCAGGTGCCGTCCATCAGGATCGCCCCGTTGTAGAAGAACATGAACGGCACGATGAAGGCAGAGATACCGATCTTGAACGACGCCACCGATGTCTCCATCGGGTTCGCGCCCGATATTCCCGCCGCCGCGTAACTGGCCAGCGCCACAGGCGGCGTGATGGCCGACACGACCGCGAAGTAGAAGACAAAGAAATGCGCCGTCAGCTGCGGAATGCCCAGCTGCACCAAGCCCGGCGCGACAACCGACGCGGCCACCGCATAGGCAGCCGTGGTCGGCATGCCCATCCCCAGAAGGATCGAGATGCACATCGCAAAGAAGAGCGCCAAGAGCTGGCTTGCATCGGCAAGGTTGAGCAGGACCGAGGAGAAGCGCGCGCCGACGCCGGTCAGGCTGATCACGCCCACGATGATACCCGCGCAGGCGCAAACGGCGATGATCTGGATCGACATGATCCCGGCCAGCTCGAACGCGCGGGCGATGCTGCGGATGCCCATGCGGTAGGGCGTCAGCCACGACACGACCGCCGCCGCAGCCGTTGCCAGCGTACCTGCGCGGATCACGGAATAGCCCATGAAAAGCGCGACGATCAGAATGACGATCGGCAGGAAAAGGAAGATGCGCCGCACCATGTCGCGGAATTTCGGCAACTCATCCTCGCGCATGCCGCGCATGCCCAGCTTGGCCGCCTCGAAATCGACCATGAAGTAGATCGAGACGAAGTAGAGGATGGCCGGGATGATCGCCGCGATGGCGATATCCGTATAGGGAATACCCGTGATCTCGGCCATGATAAAGGCGCCCGCGCCCATGATGGGCGGCATGATCTGCCCACCCGTCGAGGCTGCGGCCTCGACCGCGCCTGCCGTCTTCTTGTGATAGCCCACCTTTTTCATCAGCGGGATCGTCAGCGATCCGGTGGCCACGACGTTGCCGGCCGACGTGCCGTTGATCATGCCCATGAGGCCCGACGCGAAGATGGAGACCTTGGCCGGGCCACCACGCGCGCGGCCCGCGGCCGCGAAGGCGAAATTGACGAAATAATCGCCCACTTTCGACGCCTGCAGGAAGGCCGCAAAGATGATGAAGAGGATGATGTAGGTGGACGAAACCGCCGTTGTCGGCCCAAGAATACCCGCGTCGGTGTAGACTTGGCTGAAGAAACGCGTCCACTGGATATTGGGCGCATTCAGGAAACCGGGCAGCAAGTCACCGACAAAAACGTAGACAAGGAAAATTCCGGCGATCACGATCAGGGCAAGACCCGCGACACGGCGCGTCATCTCCATGATCAGTGCGGTGCCCGCAACCGCCGCCAGCGAGATCCCGATGGGCGCGAACGGCGTGCCGGTCGAGTTGCGCATGAGCGTGCCGTACATGGTGATCAGATAGACCGCTACCGAAATGGCGCAAAGCGATAGCAGCAGATCAGCGATGGCCACCTGCCCGCGCTCGCGTCCGCGCACCCAGCCGATGACAATGCCCGCGGCGGTCGCCACGATCAGAGGCAGGCCGTAGTGGTAAATCTCGAGCGTCTTGAACTCGGGGCTCATGCCATTCCACATCACGCCGCTGGAAATCTGGGCGGCGATGTCGAACGCGATGTAGATCGAATACAGCGCGGGCAGGATCAATACCAAGGTCAGAAGGTCGAGCGGATGACGCAACGCCCTGCCGCCCTGACCCTCGTCCAGAAAGGCCCGCGCGGAATAGAGCGTGAAGCCAAGGATCAGCGCACCCGCAACGTGGACGATGCGGAAATTCCAGGTCTCCATCGGGAAGGTCGGCAGGAAGGGGATGCTGATCCCGGTCCAGGCCTCGATCGACATGCCGTTGAGCGCAGCCACGTGAAAGAAAGCGTAGATCGCAGACAAGGCCGCGACGACCAGATAGCCGCGTCCTGAAAAAAGGCGGCGGTTGGCCTCTATCGGCTCTTCATCGACACCCTCGACAACGATCGGACCTTGCGGATCGATCTCTTCGGCTTCGCTTTTCAGTTGGTCCGACATTGAAACCCCCTCCCCGGAGTGTCACCGCAAACCTGCGGCGCCCAAGTATATCATGCCGCCCCGGCTTTTGGGGGCGGCATGCGTGTCAGTGGTGCGCGATCAGTTGCCGTAGATCATGTCGGCCGGAATATCCGCGCCAGCATTTTCCATGAACCACTCGGCGGCACCGGGATGCCACTTGAGGACTTTGTTCTTGTCCCAGTTCTCGGGCAGGGTCGAGGCTGCTGCCTTGTGGATGCCGGTCATGCGCTCGTTATCGGACATGACGACATCTACGGCGGCCTTGACGAAGGAAGCCGGCAGATCGCAATTCGCGATCGAGAAGTTCCACATCGAGACCGAGCGTGCATCCTCCTCCAGCGTGCTGTAGGTGCTGGCCTTGATCGAGAAATCCGACACCGGGAAGGCTTCGATCAGCTTGGCCTGCTCTTCTTCGGTGAACTCGATGATGTTCACGTCGGTCTGCACTTCCAGCTGGCTGACGGCGGGCACGGGCACACCCGCCGCAAAGGCGATCACATCGAGCAGGCCATCCTGAAGCTGACCGCCCAGATCGCTCCAACCACCATTGCGGCGCTCGTAGTTGACGCCCAGCGTGTCCATCATGCGCGGGAAATAGGTGTCCGAGGTCGAGCCTGCGGGGCCAAAGCCGATCTTGGCGCCATCGGGAATATCGCTGACGCTTTCGATCCCCGAGGACGCGAGCGCCGTCACCGAGAAGGGCGTCTGATACATCGGGAACATCGCGCAAGCCTGCGTCATTTCCAGGCCGGGTGCGATGGGGTTCGTGCCGGCCAGGGATTCTGCCGCCGGGCCCATCGTCGTCATGCCGAACGCGGCCTCGCCGGTGTGCACCAGGGCCATGTTCTGCATCGGGCCGCCCGTGACTTCGCCGCCACCGGTGATGCCCAGCTCTTCGGCCACCAGGTTCGCCCAGCCCGAGCCATAGGCGAAATACGTGCCGCCCTGGCTGGCTGTGCCGACGGTAAAGCTGCTGGGCCAATCGGATTTATCAACATCCTGCGCGAAGGCCGCGCCTGCTGCGATGATCGTTGTGGATGCAAGGATTGCAGTAAGTTTCATGTCTCTCTCCCTAAGTCATGATTTGAGTACGGCCCCTCCCGGCGCCGCGACCATGCGCGACTAGACCGGGGCGCGGTGCAATTCGGCAAGTAAATTAAACGGGCCAAGTGCCGCAGCCCCCGGAAAACGGCGCGCAATGGGTCGAAAAGGGTACATCTGCCGCGATGCGTGTATCGATTGATGCACATTTCAGTGGCGGCATCCGCCCTTATGAATATGTGCCCCGATCCAGACCGTGCTTTTGCATCTTTTCATAAAGCGCCTTGCGGCTGATCCCCAGTGCCTCATAGGTCGGCTTGAGCGCGCCGTTGTTGGCGCCAAGGGCCGCGGCGATAAGCGCCCGCTCATGCGCCGCCATCTGTGCAGGCAGAGATCCCGCGGGCGCCGAGGCCGCGCCGGGCGCGGTTTCGGCGGGCAGGCCCAGAACGTAGCGGTCGGCGGCGTTGCGCAGTTCGCGCACATTTCCAGACCAGTCGCGCGCCGCGGCGGCCGCCAGCATGGCGGGGTCCACATCTGGCACGGGCCGTTTGTAACGCGCCGCCGCTTCGCCGACGAGGTGAACGAAAAGCAGCGGAATATCCGCGCGCCTCTCGGCCAAGGCGGGCGCGCGCAGTGTGACGACATTCAATCGATAAAACAGATCACTGCGAAACCGTCCCTCTTCGACCGCATCCTCCAGCCGGTCCTTGGACGCCGCGACAAAGCGTACGTCCAAATCGACCGGATCGTTCGAGCCCAGCGGCGTGATCTGGCGGCTCTGGATCGCTTGCAAGAACTTCGCCTGCACGCCTGTATCAAGGCTGTCGATTTCATCGAGGAAAACCGTGCCGCCGCGCCCATGCTCCAACTTGCCGTATCGCGTGCGATGCGCGCCCGCAAAGGCGCCGGCGACGTGGCCAAAGAGCTCGATCTCGACCAGATCGCGCGGCAGGGCGGCGCAGTTGATATGCACGAAGGGCTTACCCTGGCGTGCAGAGGCACGGTGCAGCGCGCGCGCGATGACCTCCTTGCCGGTGCCCGTCTCGCCGGTGATCAATACATCCGCCTCGGTGGCAGAAACCGCGCGCAGCTGCTCGCGCAGGCGTACCATGACGTCCGAGCGCCCGATCAGCCGCGCCTCGATCACATCGCGCCCGCCCACCTGATTGCGCAGGCTTCGGTTCTCCAGTGTCAGGCGGCGTTTCTCCAGCGCACGGCGCACCACGTGCACCAGATGCGCGGGATCATATGGCTTTTCCAGAAAATCATAGGCGCCGTCCCGCATCGCTTGGACGGCAAGCTCGACGTCGCCATTACCGGTCACGATGATTACGGGCAGCGACGGATCGATTTCCAGCGCGCGGCGCATCAGGGTCATGCCATCCATGCCGGGCATGCGGATGTCTGTAATCAGAACGCCGGGAAAATCACGGGCCAGACGCGCCAGCGCCAATTCGGCGTCGCCCACCGCCGAGGCGGTCAGCCCGGCCAGCTTGAGCGTTTGCGCGGCGGAGAAGCGTAGCTCCTCCTCGTCGTCGACAAAAAGTACCTCGTCCTTCATTCCGCCGCCTCAGTCATCGGAACCTCGGCCGCGATCAGATCGATGCCAAAGATCGCTCCGCCGTCGGGGTGGGTCTCACCCCATAGGGTGCCACCGAAATCGCGCACGATGTTGTAGGAAATGCTCAGCCCAAGGCCCAGCCCCTGCCCCATCGGCTTTGTCGTAAAGAAGGGATCGAACATCTGCTCACTCGCATTTTCGGGCAGTCCGGGGCCGTTGTCCCGGACCGTGACGCGCCAGCCTTCGCCGTGCCGCGCGGCGCGCAGCTCGATGCGGCCCCTGCCACCCACCGCATCAACGGCATTCGAGATCAAATTGACTGCAACCTGTTGCAGCCGAACATGCCCGCCAATGACCCAGGGCGCATCCGCGGCTGGCGTGTAATCCAGCACCACATCGCTCGATTTCAGTTTGGGCGCGCTGACGGCCAGCGCATCGTCGATGACAATGTTCAGCGGCACTGGTCCAATGGCCTCGCCGGGGCGGCGCGCGAAATTGCGCAGATGGCGCGAGATGGCGGCCATGCGGTCTGCCATGCGGCTGATACGCCCGATATTGTCGCGCACCTCGCCCGTCTCGCCCCGGTCGAGGAAGGTCTGCGCGTTCTCGGCATAGGCCTTGACCGCCTGCAAAGGCTGGTTGAACTCGTGGCTGAGCGCCGCCGACATCTGGCCAAGCGCCGACAGCTTGCCTGCCTGCACCAGCCCCGCCTGCGTGCGGCGCAGCTTCTCTTCGGTGCGGCGGCGCTCCTCTATCTCATGACGCAGGGCCGATGTGCGCTGCTCCACACGCTGTTCCAGCATCTTGTGCACCTGCACCCGCTGCGCGGCGCGGTGGCGCAGATACGAGGCGACGCAAATCGCAAGGATGACCAGCAGCGCGATGGCGGCAAAGAGCATGCCCGCCTGCAGCCGCGCGGGGGCAGCCCGGCGCAGTGCCGTCACGGTCCAACCCGCGCTGGCCAGCGCGTCACCGGACGACGCGATGTATTCAGTGCCGTTAATCACCGCCATATCGACACCTGCCTCATCACGGCGCCCGATGTCGAGCAGGGCCAGCCGATCCGCTGGATATTGCTGGTTCGCGCGGATCACACTCAGCGCGCGAGGCGTCAGCGGCACAGTCGCGCGCAGACGCCAATCGGGGCGGCTTGCCATGAAGACGATGCCTGCATTGTCCGTGACCAGGATGTTGGACGACGCGGCTTGCCACCCCGCCTCGAACGGCTCGACGGTGAACTTCACGGCAACCACGCCCAGGATGCGCGGTCCGTCCCGCACCGGCGCCGCAAAGAAATACCCCCGCTCGCCCGATGTGATCCCGAGTGCAAAGTAACGCCCCAGCCCGCCAGCGGCAGCCTGAGTGAAATAGGGCCGAAAGCTGAAGTTGCGCCCGACGAAGGACCGCTCCTTGCGATAGGAACTGGCGGCGAGCGTCAGCCCGTCCATGTCCATAAGGTAGACATCCGAGGCGGTCACCGAAATCGCCGTATTCAGCAGCAGGTCATTGACCCGCTCCGTCAGCCGCGCGTCATCCGGATCTTGCAAGAGGCGCGCCAATTCTGGCTTGGCCGCGATCAGATTGGGCAACGGCGCATACCGGTCCAGCGCGGCGCGCAGGCCATCGCTGACCAATTGCAGCGTCACACGGTTTTGCTGGGCGGCGTCGCGCAGGAAATACCGCTCGACCCGGGGCCAGACAAGCGTCGCAAGGATAAGCGCGGCCAGCCCCAGTTGCAGGGCCAGCCGCCATCCGGCCGAAATCTGTGACATGCGCGCGAACATGCCGCAGAGGTTAGCGCGCGTCGGGACGCTGCGCCAGATGGGTCAGCGACACGCGTTAGCTTGCTGGCGTGCCACCCGCGCCCACATCCCAGAAGACGCCCGCCATGACCCGCAGCGCATCACGGCTCAGCGATTTCAGCACATGCTCATCCGGCGCATGCTGCGAGCAGCCGCGATAGGAATGCGGCACCCAGACAGTAGGCAGGCCCAGGATATCAGCAAAGCTGTCATTCGGCAGCGATCCGGCCAGGTTGGGCAGGATATGGGGCGCCTTCCCGGCTGTCTTCTCGATCGAGCCGGTGACGAACTGCACCCAGGGATGCCCCGGATCCAGCCGCGTCGCGGCGAAAAAACCGCGATCATGCGGGACGATCTCGATCTGCTCATATCCGTGCTTGTCGAGATGGCGGCGCAGCGCGGGGATGATGTCCTCGGGATCGGTGCCGACGACATAGCGCAGCTGGCAGGTGGCGCGGGCCGATGCGGAAATGGCGTTGACCGGCGCTTCGGGCACGCCGCTGGTCATGGCGAGCACCGCAAAGCTGTTCCAGCCGTAGACCCGCTCGGCGGGGGTCAGGCTTTCCTCGCCCCAATCCTCGTTCACCTCGGGGCCCTCGCCTCCGGTGACCGGCAGGCCGTCCAGCGCCGCGCGCACGTCATCGGTCAGGCTGTCGGGACGCCATTCGGGAATCTGGATCTGTCCCCGCCGGTCGCATATGGTGGCCAGCGCATGTGCCATGATCATCGCCGGGTCGGCCAGAAGCCCGCCCCAGTTGCCCGAATGATGCGCACCTTCGCGCAAGGTCAGTGTCAGATCAAACGTCACGCCCCCGCGCGAGCCCATGAAAACCGTGGGCACTTCGGGCTGAAGACGCGGGCCGTCCGAGGCGATCAGCACGTCGGCGGTCAGCCGGTCCTTGTGGCTATGGAAGACCTCGGCCAGCCCGCTCGAGCCGACTTCCTCGCTCATCTCCAGCACGATGCGGGTGTTGAAGCCGAGGCTGCCGCGCGCGTCCAGAACCGCTTCCAAAGCGGCGATGTTGATCAGATGCTGGCCTTTGTTGTCGGCCGTGCCGCGCCCGTAGAGGCGGTCGCCCTCCTCGACCAGATCGAAAGGCGCCAGCCCCTCGCGCCACATGCGCTCCTGCGCGCGGATCACGTCGCCATGGCCGTAGGTCAGCACGGTCGGCAGATCGTCGCCCTCGCGCCGCTCGCCGATCAGCAGCGGGCCGCCGCGCGGGTCGGGATTGTCGATGATCTCGCAAACGAAGCCCATCTTGGCCAGCCGCGGCTCCATCGCCTCGGCAAGATAGCGGCGCAGCTCGGGACCGGTGCCTTCCTTCTGGCTTTCGGTGCGGTAGCTGACCAGGTCGGCCAGCTCGGATTGGAAAACGCCCTTGTCGAAATAGGCCGTAATGGTGTCGATGGCGGTCTCGCGGCTCATGGCTCAGTCCTCTTCTTCCAGCGCGGCATCGCCCCAGGGCGACATGATCTCGGTGCATCCGGTGTTGGTATCGCCCTTGCGCATCACGCCCGCCGGGCAGGCGAAGGCAAAGGGAAAGACGGTGCGCGGGGCGAGCGCGACATCGTTGCCCTCGCGCAGGCGGGCGAGGACGTCATTGCCGTGCGCCTCGTCTGCGACCACTTTCGGCCCGCCCGACACGTCGATGCGCGGATGGTGAAACGCCTCTTCGATATCCATGCCGAAATCGGTCACGAAAGAGGCCATTTGGGTCATGGCCGAAACGATCTTGCGGCCACCGGAGGCGCCGAAGGCAAAGCGGCGGTCACCCTGCTCGCCCAATACGGGGCAGACATTCATCAAGCACCGCTTGTCCGGGCCAAGCGAATTGGGCCGGCCCTGCACCGGGTCAAACCACATGATGCCGTTGTTCATCAAAAAACCGGTCGAAGGCGAGACGACCCGGCTGCCGAAGATCGAGAGCAGCGTCTGCGTCTGGCTGACCATGTTGCCCTCCCGGTCGACGACCGAAAAATGCGTCGTACAGCCGGGGGCCTCGGGGCTCTCGCCAGTGTCGCCCATCGTGCCCAGGCGCGCGGCATATGCGCCATTCAGCGCCTCGGCATAGGCGGCGAACGCATCGGGCTTGGCGCTCAGATCGCGGCCCTCCAGATCACCCATCGCATGGGCAAAGGTCGGCCCGGCGGTCAGCCCGTCCACGAGGTGAAAGCGGGCATCCCGGTAGGAGATGCTGAGCGGTTTCTGCATCGAGGCGCGGTAGCTGCGCAGATCATCATGGCTGAGGTACCCGCCCTTGTCCTGCACGTCCTTCGCCAGCGCCGCGCCCAGATCGCCGTCATAGAGCGCGCGCGCGCCGTCTCGTGCGATGATATCGAGGCTTGCGGCCATGCTGGCTTGGTCCAAACGTTTCTCGGCCAGCGCAGTCCAGCCCGAAATAGTCGGCCATTGCCCGTCTTCCAGAAAGAGGGCCGCCGCATCCGCATCTTCGGCCAGCGCACGGGTTGTCGAGGCGATGACCAGCGCAGCGTACCAATCGACCAGCATGCCCTGCCGGGCGTGGGCAATCGCGGGGGCCAATAGATCGGACCAAGGCATCCGGCCATAGGCCTCATGCACCTGCCCCAGCCCGTCGACGACGCCCGGCACGGCAATCGCCTTGGCGCCCTGCACGTTGACGTCGCCGGTCACATGCTCCCACGGGAAAAGATCTCCGGCAACGCCCCGGCCCGACAGCGGATAATCCTCGACACGCAGGCCCTTGGGCGAGCGCATGCCGTGATTGACCGCCACGGCCTTCTCCTCGCCCGCACGCCACAGCATCATGGCGCCGCCGCCCGCGGGGCCGCTCATCCATGGTTCAAGCACGCCGACGACAAAAGACGTGGCGATGGCAGCATCCACCGCATCACCGCCCGCGCGCAGCACCTCGGCCCCCGCCTCGGCGGCGAGGCGGTGCTGGGACGCGACGACGCCGCCTTTGGTCTCGACAACGTGCTTGCGGGTGTGCGCGGTGCGCGACAAAGACGAGGCCATGAGGGCGCTCCTTAACGATTAGACAGTGAAATCAGGGCGATACATCTTGCTATCCGGGTCGTGCAGATGACACTCGACCAGACCGCCATCACGCTCTACGGCGCGCGGCGCCTTGGCCTTGCACTCATCCTCGGCAAAGGGGCAGCGCGGGTGGAAATGGCATCCGGAGGGCGGCGCGATCGGGTTGGGATAGGCCGCACCCAGCTGTGTGTCGGGCACGCCCAGGCTTGGGTCGGGCGTCAACACAGAGTTGAGCAGCGCACGCGCATAGGGATGGCGCGGCGCATCGAAAAGCCCGCCCACTGGCGCCTCCTCGACGATACGGCCCAGATACATCACGGCGACGCGCGTGGCGAGGTGTTCGACCACCGCAAGATCGTGGCTGATGAAAAGATAGGTCAGGCCAAACTCTTCGCGCAGATCATTCAGAAGGTTCAAGATCTGGCTTTGCACCGACACATCGAGCGCCGAGGTCGGCTCGTCGCAGATGACGATCTCGGGGCGCATGATCAGAGCGCGGGCAATGGCGACGCGCTGGCGCTGACCGCCGGACATCTGACTGGGATAGGTGTTCAGGACGCGCGCGGGCAGACCGACCAGTTCCAGCGTCTCGCGCACGGATTTGGCGCGGCTGGCGGCATCGCCGATGCCATGCACGCGCAAGGGCAGCGACACGATGTCCGCGATGGTCTTGCGCGGGTTGAGCGACGAATAGGGATCCTGAAAGATCGGCTGAATACGCCGGGCGAGGGCGAGGCGGTTCTGACCGCCAATCTCCTCGCCATCGACCAGAACCTTGCCCGATGTCGGCGCCTCAAGGCCCAGCAGAATCTTGGCCAGCGTGGACTTGCCGCAACCGCTCTCGCCGACAAGGCCCAGTACCTCGCCGCGGCCCAGCGTCAGCGACACATCATTAACGGCCGTCAGAGGCTTGGCCTTGCCGAAAAGACCCTGCTTGACGCGGTAGGTCTTGGCAACGTTTTTCAGCTCCAATACGGGCGCGCTCATGCGGGCTCTCCTTCGGCGGCGCGGGCACCATCGGGATGCACGCACAGAAATTGATGGGGCGCCTCGCCCCGCTCGGGGATCGCGTCGCGACAGGCATCCACCGCGTGGGGGCAGCGGGTGCGAAACGCGCAGCCCTGTACGTCGCCCACCAACGACGGCACGATACCGGGAATGGTGCCCAGCTCGGCACCGCGCTCGGTCTTGCCGGGCTGCGGGATGCAATGCAGCAGCCCGCGCGTATAGGGGTGCAGCGGCCTGCCGAACACGTCACTCGCCGGCCCGGTCTCGACCAGCTCGCCCGCATACATGACGCCGACATGATCGGCGACGCGGGCCACGACACCCAGATCATGCGTGATCAGGATCATCGCGACGTTCATCTCCTTGGTCAGATCCACCAGAAGGCGGAGGATCTGCGCCTGAATGGTCACGTCGAGCGCTGTTGTCGGCTCGTCCGCGATGATCAGTTCCGGCTCGCACATGAGGGCCATGGCGATCACCACGCGCTGGCGCAAACCACCCGAAAGCTGGTGCGGATACTGGCCAAGGCGGCTGGCGGCGGCGGTGATGCCGACCTTCTCCAGCAGGTCGATCGCCCGATTGCGCGCAGTGTCGCGGCTGACATTGCGGTGCAGTTGCAGCGCCTCGATCAGCTGGTCGCCGATCGTGTAGGCCGGGTTGAGCGATGTCATCGGCTCCTGAAAGATCATCGCGATCCGGTCGCCGCGCAGGCTGCGCATCTTGCGCCGCGAGGCGGTGGTCAGCTCTGTCCCGTCGAAATCCATGCGCTCTGCCGAGCGGCGGATATTCTTGTCCAGCAGACCCATGATCGCGAGCGAGGTGAGCGACTTGCCCGACCCGCTCTCGCCGACGATGCAGAGCGTCTCGCCTCGGTGCAGATCGAAGTCGATGCCGCGCACGGCGTGCAGCATCCCGCTGGACAGCGGAATGTCGAGTGTCAGGCCCCGCACCGACAGGAGCGGTTTTGCAGTGTCTTGGCTCATCGCGTCAGCTCCGGTTTTCGGGGGCGGTGACGTCTCGCAGACCGTCGCCCATGAGGTTGATCGCCAGTACCAGCACGAAGAGGACAACGCCGGGGATCAGCACCAGCCACGGCTCGAACAGCATCATGTTCTTGCCCTCGGAGACCATGAGGCCCCAGCTGGGCGTGGGCGGCTGCACGCCGAGGCCCAGGAACGACAGCGCGGCCTCCAGAAGGATCGCGTGGGCCATCTCCAGCGTGACGATCACGATCAGGTTGTTGACGATGTTCGGCATGATCTCGGACAGCACGACACGGGTGGTCGAGGCGCCGATTGCCTGTGCTGCATGCACGTATTCGCGCCGCCGCACCTGAAGCGTAGAGGCGCGCATGACAACTGCAAAGCGATCCCATAGCAACAGGCCCAGCACGCCGATCACCACCTGAAGTGAGCCGCCCAGGATAGCGACGACCGCCAGCGCCACGAGCACAACAGGCATGGCGAGGCGCACGTTGATCAGAAAGGTCACGACCGCATCCACCTTGCCGCCGAAATACCCCGCGGCGACGCCCATCGCGGTGCCGATCACGCCCGAAATCAGCGCGGCCACCGCGCCAATCAACAGCGACACACGCGCACCGTAGATGAGGCGCGACAGGTAATCGCGGCCCAGATGGTCGGTGCCCAGCGGATGCTCCCACGTGCCGCCCATGAAGACGGGCTTGATCATCCGCTTGGTCAGTTCTTGGGCATAGGGATCGTGCGGGGCCAGAACGGGGGCGAGGATCGCCACCAGAACCAGAAGGAAAACAACGCCCAGACCAAAGAGAAGGCCGGTATGCCCCGTCACCCGCTTGCGCAGAATCTGGCGCGGGGTCGGGCCGCTGATTTCCTCCAGCAGAGGATCGACTGTCTTGTGAACGGCCATGTTACGAGCTCCTCATGCGGGGGTCGAGCCATGCGTTCAGCACGTCCGCCAAGAAGGTGAAGATGATGTAGAACATCGAGAAGATCAGGATCAGCGCCTGCACCGTCGGCAGATCATTGCGCGCGATGCTCTCCCACGCCAGATAGCCCGCGCCATGCAGCGCAAAGACCGACTCGACCACGATCGAGCCGCCCAGCATGAAGCCCATCTGAACCGCGGCAAGGCTGACGACCGGTATGATCGCGTTGCGCAGGGCATGCTTGAACAGGACGCGCCATTCCCCCGCGCCCTTGGCGCGCGCGGTGCGGATATAGTCAGAATTCAGAACCTCCAGCATACCGGCCCGCGTCAGGCGCATGATCGCCGGCATGGCGTAATAGCCCAGCACGATGGTGGGCATGATGAAATGCCGCCAGCTGGACGCGCCCGAGGGCGGCAGCCAGCCCAGCGTGATACCAAAGAGCACGATCAGGATCAGGCCAAACCAGAAACTGGGCATCGCCTGACCTGCGACCGATAGGAACAGCGCGACACGGTCGATGATCGAATTGGGGCGGATCGCGGCGGCCACGCCCAGCGGCACGGCGGTCACGAGGGCAAATGTAATGCCGCAGACGCCGAGCGTCATCGTCACCGACAGCCGGTCCCCGATCAGCGAGGCGACGGGAAGTTTGAAATAGTAACTCTCGCCGAAATCGCCGCGCAGCGCGTTCCAAAGCCATTCCGCGTATTGCACCAGCATGGGCCGGTCAAAGCCGTAAAGGCGGCGCAGTGCCTCGATATCCTCGCCACTTGCCGTCTCGCCGGCAAGGGCCGCAGCCGGATCGCCCGACAGGAAAAGCAGCGAAAAACTGATGAAGCTGACCGTGAAGGCCACGAGGATGGCAAGGCCAAGCCTCTTGAGTATGAATGGCAGCATGCGCTGCGACCTCCCTGCCGGAATTGCGGTTGGTTGGCGATCAGTGAAAAAGGCAATGGCCCGGCGGACGCGCACGCCCGCCGGGCCGATGGGACCGGATCAGTTCCAGGTCATGTCCGTAAAGCGCAGCACCTCATCCGCCGTCGGGGTATAGGCCACCTCTTTGGTCATGACGTAGTTGGTGTTGTAGCTGAACATCGGCGCCCAGTAGGCCTGATCCGCGATACGCTGCAGCGCCTTGCGGTAGAACTCCTTGCGCTCTTCCGGGTCGGTCGAGCTGTCGGCGACAGTCAGATACTCCAGCACCTGATCGTCCTGGGCATCGTCGAGGCTGCCATGCTTGAAGAACTGGCTGACCATCGCCGAGGCGTCGTTGATCGAGTAGCTGCCCCAGGTCAGGAAGGCCAGCGGCACTTCGCCCTTCATGTTCAGCTCGCGCAGGGCCGAATACTGCAGCAGTTTGAAGTTGGTCTGAATACCAGCGGCGTTCAGATAGCTGCTGACCGCCTCGGCATATTCACGGTCGCGATACGCGTAGAAATCCGTCGTGAAGCCATCGGGATAACCCGCCTCAGCCAACAGAGCGCGCGCCTTCTCGGGGTCGTACTCATAGCTGGTCACGTCCTGCGCGCAGCCAAACTGGCTGGGGAAGCATGCGGTCGAGACCACCTTGGATTTGCCCTTGAGCAGGTTGTCGACAAGTGCCTGACGGTCGATGGCGTGGTTGACGGCTTGGCGCACCTTGACGTCGGTGAAGGGGTTGGGGTCCATGCTGGACCGACCCGCGGCGTCCATCGACAGATAGCCGACGCGCATGGTCGACTCGTTCGACACGGTAAAGCGATCATCCATCGAGGCCATCTTCTCGGCCTGATCCGCCGGCACCTGCCAGATCAGATCAAGCGAGCCCGAGAAAAGCTCGGCCAGCTGCGTGTTGACGTCGGGAATCGTGCGAATGTCGATTTTCTCAATCGAAGGCTGGCCCTTGGGGCTGTCGTGATAGTCTTCGTATTTCTCCAGCACGAAATGCTGGCCCGGCTCGACCGAGACGACCTTGTAAGGTCCGGTGCCGACGGGCTTGAGGCCCATGCCCGAGGGGCCGACCTCTTCGTAATAGTCGGACGGGTACATCGACACGGGGCCGGACAGGAATTCGATCGCCGCCGGGAACACGTCCTTGGTGGTGATGCGCACGGTATAGTCGTCGATCTTCTCGGCGCTCTCCATCCAGTTCACATTGCGCTGCGTCTTGACGCCGCTTTCTTCCTTGGCGACGAAATTGACGGTGGCGACCACGTCATCGGCAGTGAAATCCGAGCCATCATGGAATTTTACGCCCTCGCGCAGCTTGAATTCCAGCGTCTTGTCGTCGATCCACTCCCAGCTCGTCGCAAGGTTGCCCTTGTACTCGTTCGTCTCGGGGTCGCGGTAGATTAGCCCGTCCCAGACAGCGCGCTGCATCACAACGCCTTCGCGCGACGAGTTGAAGAAGCTGTCGACGTTCTCGAGCTCTTTGGTGAAGGCGACATTCAGCGTGCCGCTGGCCTTGTCGGCGAGTGCAACGCCGCCGGCGCCCACTGCCAGCACCATGGCAAGTGCGGTGGATTTCAAAAACGTGGCTTTCATTTGGACCTCTCCCTGCCGCAGCGCGCTGCGGTCTCCTGTTTTCATTTGCAATCCAGTGCATATCATATAGCAATACACTAGATCACGATGTAATTATTTGAACCCTGCGCCTGCGCGGAAATCAAGCGCGAATTTCGCTCCTTCGACCTAAGCCTTTTATACGGCCCGAGATTTGATGACCAAACCCAAGCAAAACACGCTGTTCGTCGGATCATTGGCCAAAGGTCTGCGCATCCTGCGCGCCTTCGATGAGACACGAACCGAAATGTCGCTGGGCGCTCTGGCCGATGCGACTGGCCTCGACAAAAGCGCCGTTCAGCGCCTTGCCAATACGTTGCACATCGAAGGAATGCTGGACAAGGATCCCGTCACGCGCCGCTATCGGCCCAGCCACGCATGGCTGCGCCTCGCTTATGCCTACTATTGGTCCGACCCTCTGGTCGCCCGCGCCATGCCCAAGCTGATAGATCTGTCGCAGCGCCTGGGCGAGACGGTCAACCTGGCCGAGCTGTCGGGTGAGCACATCATTTACGCCGCCCGCCTGCCTTGCACGCGCACGATCTTTGCCGCCTCTGTACCGGGGCGGCAGGTGCCCGCCCTTATCACTTCTGCGGGTCAGACAATCCTTGCGACATACCCCGAAGACATGCGGGCCGCCGCAATCCGCGATTGGCATATCGCGCCGCATACGCCCCAGACGACGCTGGACCGCGCCGTCATCGCGGATCAGGTCGAGGCCGCACGCCGGGCGGGATACGCCATTACCCACAGCCAGATGATCCATGGCGAGGTCGGTATCGCCTGCGCGATCCGCGGCCCGGACGGGCGCGCTTGGGCGGCGGTGCACTGCTCGGTCTCGGCGCATCATTGGGACGATACGCGCATTCGCGCTGAAATCCTGCCGTGGCTGCAGGATACGGCCAATGCCATATCGCCGCAGATGCGCGGTTAGGACAGAACCGTTAGACGACGCCCGCGCGCAACAGATCGTGAAGGTGCAGGACGCCAACGAGGCGATTGCCTTCTTCCGCCACGATGAGCACCGTCCGCTTGCGTCCATTCAAAATCGCCAGCGCCTCGGGCGCCGAGCAATCGGGCGCGACCGTGATCGGCTGCTTGGTGGCGACGTCAAGGGCGCGGCGCTCCATCAACCCATCCATATTGCGGCGCAGATCGCCGTCAGTGATGATGCCACTGATGATGCCGTCCCGCGTCAGGACGCAGACGCCGAACCCCTTGGACGTCATCGCCAGCAGCACGTCCGCCATCGGTGCGTTTTCGTCCAGCGCCGGCAGCGCATCACCAGAATGCATCAGATCAGCCACGCTGCGCATCTGCGCGCCCAGCTTGCCGCCCGGGTGATAGACCCCGAAATCCTTCGGGGCAAAGCCGCGCCGCTCCATCAGCGCCACGGCCAGCGCGTCGCCCAGCGCCAGCGTCAGCGTGGTCGAGGTTGTCGGCGCAAGGCCGATGGGGCAGGCCTCGGGACAGGCCGGCAAGGTCAGGCGGTGATCTGCCGCTTTCATCAAGGTGCTATCCGCCTTGGACGAGATGCCGATCATCGGAATTGAAAACCGCTGCGTGTGATAGACGATATCGCGCAGCTCGGCCGTCTCGCCCGAGTTCGAGATCAGAAGGCAGGCGTCATCCGAGCCGATCATGCCAAGATCGCCGTGGCTCGCCTCGGTCGCGTGAACGAAATAGGCTGGCGTCCCGGTGGAAGCCAGCGTCGCCGCGATCTTGCGCCCGATATGGCCCGACTTGCCGATGCCCGACACGATGACGCGGCCCTTGCAGGCCAGCACCGTCTCGACCGCCGCCGCAAAATCTGCGGGCAGGTTTTCGGCCAGGTAGCGAAGCGCGTCCGCCTCGATCCCCAGCACCTTTTGCGCCGCCGCGATGCTGTTGGCGCTGTCCTCGGGCGTGGGATCGGTCATCGGCTGCGAATGCATGAAAATTCTCTCGTTTCTCGAAAGGGGACGTGAAGCGCTACTGTATCGATCCACGCCCCGGCAAGCCAGAGCGCGCGCCGATCAGGCGCCGTATCCCTGACGCCCGACACCCTCATAGGCCACAAAACCCGCCGCGCGCGCATCCTCGGCACTGTAGATATTGCGCAGATCGGCAAGGCGGGGCGTGGTCATGTCGCCTGCGATGCGGCTGAGGTCCAGCGCGCGGAATTCATTCCATTCGGTCAGGATGACCAGCAGATCGGCCTTTTCGGCGGCGCCATAGGCGTCGTCATGCCAGCTGACCCCATGCAGCAGCGCCGCACCCTCACGCTGGCCCTGCGGATCACAGATCTGCACCTTGGCCCCCCCGCCGACCAGCGCGGGCACGATCGACAGGCTGGGCGCGGCGCGCATGTCATCCGTGTCGGGCTTGAACGTGACACCCAGCACGCCGATGGTGCGGCCCGCAAAGCTGCCGCCGCAAAGGTCCAGCAGCTTGTCCGTCATGCGCCGCTTGACCGCCTCGTTCACCTCGATCACGGCCTCGACGATACGCATGGGGCTGGCATGTTCCTGCCCGATCCGCGCCAGCGCGGTCGTGTCCTTGGGAAAGCACGACCCGCCATAGCCCGGCCCGGCATGCAGGAACTTGTTGCCGATGCGCCCGTCCATGCCCATGCCACGGCTGACCTGTTTGACGTCCGCGCCGACACGCTCGCACAGCGCCGCAATCTCGTTGATGAAGGTGATCTTGGTCGCGAGAAAGGCGTTGGCAGCGTATTTGATCATCTCGGCGGATTCCAGATCCGTCACGACGATCGGAAAATCGCGCAGGTAGAGCGGGCGATAGATGTCGCGTAGCACCTTGGCCGCGCGTTCGCTCTGGACGCCGACAACAACGCGGTCGGGATGCATGAAATCCTTGACCGCCGCGCCTTCGCGCAGGAATTCGGGATTGCTGGCCACCTCGAAATCGAGCGCGGGGTTCGCCGTCGCGATCGTCTCCTGCACCTTGCGGTTGGTGCCGACTGGAACGGTGGATTTGGTGACCACGACGACGCCATCTGGCATGGCATGGGCCAGCTCGGTCGCCGCCGCCATGACATAGCTGAGATCGGCATGCCCATCACCGCGCCGCGTGGGCGTACCTACGGCGATAAAGACGGCGTCGGCGCCCACGACCGCACCCGCAAGGTCGGTCGTAAAGGTCAGGCGCCTGGCATCGACGTTGCGCGCCATGACCACATCAAGCTCGGGCTCGTAAATGGGCACCTCGCCCGCATCCAGCCGCGCAATCTTGGCGCTATCGCGATCGACACAAACCACCTGATGGCCGAAATCTGCGAAACACACTCCCGAGACAAGCCCGACATAGCCGGTTCCGATCATCACTATACGCAAGGCGGTCTCTCCCGTTTTTTCGTGGCCGGACCGCCGTGGTGGCGCGATCCGGCGAGCTTCTTCAATTCAAGTTCGCCGCACCGTTCGGCGCGCCGTATCTCAGCTTTTGCTTCGAAAGCCCCTAAAGCCGCCCCGCCGCAGAGGCAAGTGCGGCCTCCAATTCCGCACGACTGCGCGCACAGGCGTGGCATATCGGGACGAGACGCGCTGCGCCTACCGCAACATCCGCAAGAGATATTGGCCGTAGCTGTTCTTGGCGAACCCCTCGGCGCGCTCTTGCAGCGCGCTTGCGTCGATCCAACCCTTGCCATACGCAATCTCATCCGGACTGCCGACCTGCAATCCCTGCCGCTCGCTGAGGGTCCGCACAAAATTGCCCGCATCCAAAAGCGAGCCGTGGGTGCCGGTATCGAGCCACGCATAACCGCGCCCCATCTGCTGCACGTTCAGCAGACCGTCGGCCAGATACATCTCAAGAAGGGCCGTGATCTCAAGCTCGCCGCGCGCCGAGGGTGTCACGTTGCGCGCACGTTCGGACGCGGTGGCGTCAAGGAAGTAAAGCCCCGTGACTGCATAAGGCGAGGGCGCGACCTCGGGCTTCTCCACGATGGCGCGCACCGATCCGTCGGGCGCGAAATCGACGACGCCGTAGCGCTCGGGGTCTGCCACGCGGTAGCCGAAAACGGTGCCGCCCTGGTCCTGCGCGTCCGCCTCGGCCAGATGCTCGGGCAGACCGTGACCGAAGAAGATGTTATCGCCCAGAACCATCGCACTGGGCGCGCCGTCCAGAAAGTCCTCGGCCAATACATACGCCTGCGCCAGCCCGTCGGGCGAAGGCTGTGCGATATAGCTGAGCGACAGGCCCCATTGGCTGCCATCCCCAAGGGTGCGCTGGAACTGGTCCTGATCCTGCGGCGTGGTGATCACCGCGATATCGCGGATACCCCCCAACATGAGGACGCTGAGCGGATAGTAGATCATCGGCTTGTCATAGATCGGCAGAAGCTGCTTCGACACGCCCATCGTGATCGGGTAAAGCCGCGTGCCCGAGCCGCCGGCCAAGATGATGCCCTTGCGCTGTGTCATATGCCTAGCTCCTTGAGAACGGCGCGCAGACCGGCGCGCCAATCGGGCGGTTCGATACCGAAATCTGTCGCAAGAGCCGCGCAATCGAGCCGGCTGTTCAGCGGGCGCTGCGCGGGTGTCGGATAGTCCGAGGTCGGAATCGACGTCAGGGCAACGTCCCGGCCCACCATGCGGAAGATCTCGGCGGCGAAATCGTGCCAGCTGACCGCCGGCGTGCCCGCGAAATGATAGATGCCGCCGGGCTGTCCGCTTGTCATGGCGCCCGCCATGGTCAGGAGTGCCTCGGCGATGGCAGCGGCGGGGGTAGGCCCACCGATCTGATCGCCGACCACGCTCAGCGCATCGCGCGTCTCGGACAGGCGCAGCATCGTCTTGACGAAGTTCGCGCCATGCGCCGAAAATACCCAAGACGTGCGCAGGATCGCCGCGTTCGCGCCGGATGCGCGCACTGCCTCCTCGCCCGCCAGCTTGCTGCGGCCATAGGCGTTGATCGGGGCGGTGGCATCGTCCGTCTGCCATGGCGCCTCACCCTGCCCGTCAAAGACGTAATCGGTCGAGATATGCAGAAACGGGATACCCAGATCGGCACAGGCGCGCGCCATTGCTCCGGGCGCCTCGGCGTTGATGGTACGGGCCAGCGCGTCTTCATCCTCGGCGCGGTCGACGGCGGTGTAGGCAGCGGCGTTGATCACGCAGTCGGGACGCGCGACATGGATGGCGGCGGCGCAGGCTGCGGGATCCGACAGATCCGCCTCCGCGCGGCCCAGCGCGGTGACCATACCCGCGCGCTGCAATTCACGGGCGACCTGCCCGGTTCGGCCAAAGACGAGGATGCTCATGGCGCGGTGCCCAGCCGCGTGCCGACGCCCGCGCGCGCTTGCAAGGGGCGCCACCAATCCTCGTTCGCCAGATACCATTCGACCGTGCACCTCAGCCCCTCCTCGACCGTGACGGAAGGGCGCCAACCCAATTCGCGCCGGATGCGCGACGGGTCGATCGCATAGCGCGCGTCATGGCCGGGACGGTCAGCGACGAAGGTGATCAGATCGCTGAACGGGCGGCCATCACCGCGCGGCGCCAGATCGTCCAGAATATCGCAGAGCGTCTGGACCAGCTCCAGATTGCTGCGCTCGTTCTCGCCGCCGATGGCATAGCTGCGCCCGACACGGCCCTGCCCCAGAACGGTCAGCAGCGCATCGGCGTGATCCTCCACATAAAGCCAGTCGCGCACGTTCGAGCCGTCGCCGTAGATCGGCAGGGGCTTGCCCGCGAGCGCGCTGAGGATGACGACCGGGATCAGCTTCTCGGGGAAGTGATAGGGGCCATAATTGTTCGAGCAATTGGTCAGCAGAATGGGCAGGCCGTAGGTCTCGGCCCAGGCGCGTACCAGATGATCGGACGCCGCCTTGGACGCCGAATAGGGGCTGCGCGGATCATAGGGCGTCTCTTCGGTAAAGCGGGTGCCGGGATCTGCGGGCAGGCTGCCGAAAACCTCGTCGGTCGAGACGTGGTGAAAGCGGAAGCCTTCGGGCCGTCCGGCGGCCTGCCAATAGCCGCGCGCGGCCTCGAGCAGCGTGTAGGTGCCGGTGATATTCGTGTCGATGAAAGTGCCCGGCCCATCGATGGAGCGGTCGACATGGCTCTCGGCGGCGAGGTGCAGGATGGCGTCGGGCGCGTGGTCGGCCAAGATCCGGTCCAGCGCGGCGCGGTCGCGGATATCCGCATGCTCAAAGCGGTAGTGCGGGCTCTCCTCGACGCTGGCGACGTTCGCGAGGCAGGCGGCATAGGTCAACGCATCAAGATTGACGACGTCATGCCCCCGCGCCACCGCCTGCCGCACCACGGCAGAGCCGATGAAACCCGCACCGCCCGTGACCAAGAGCTTCATGTGATATCCTTCATCGCAAAGGGGCTGGAGAAGGCATCCAGAGGCGGCGCGACCGCGTCCTTCTCGGACAGGATAGGTTCAGCGCTCAGACCCCAATCTATGCCGCAGCTGTCCCAATGGATCGCGCCGTCCGACGCGGCGTCGTAGAAATCCGAGCATTTATAGACAATCTCGGTATCGTCCTCGCGCGTTACGAAACCGTGTGCAAAACCCTCGGGCACCAGAAGCTGCCGTCCGTTCTCGGCGCTCAGCTCGACCGCGACCCATTGGCCGTAGCGCGGGCTGCCCGCACGGATATCGATGGCGACGTCCAGAAACCTCCCGCGGCCGCAGCGCACCAATTTGGCCTGCGCATGGGGCGGTGCCTGAAAATGCAGGCCACGCAGGGTCCCGGCATGGGCGGAAACGGAATGGTTGTCCTGGACGAAGTCCACGTCCAGCCCCGCTTCGGCCATACGCGTCTTGTTCCACGTCTCGGCAAAGAAGCCGCGCGCGTCTTCAAAGCGGCGCGGCGTCAGGATCAGAATCTCGGGAAGAGCTGTTTTTTCGATCTGCATAAACAACTCCTTTATCTTTATTCCGCACGATGAACCAGAATAGTGCGGCCAGATTTTGGCAGCACCGGCCCCTTAATGCCACGGGCGCGCCGGAAACACGACCGGAGGCACGAGTGTCAATGATTTGCCGCGATAGTTTCACGCAAGACAGCTGCGCGCAAAGCCGGGGCGATCCTGCAAAAAGCAGCGGATCACGCCTTGTTGCGGTGGTTGTCACCCATAATCGGCTGTCGCAGCTAAAGACCACTTTGGCGCAGCTGCTGGCATCTCCTGCACATGAGTTGCAGGCAATCCTTGTGATCGACAACGCAGCAACTGACGGCACTTCGACATGGCTTGCCCGGCAGCGCGACAGGCGCCTCATCGTGCACCGCGTCGGCACCAATGTCGGTGGTGCGGGTGGCTTTTCCATCGGGATCGCGTTGGCGCAGGAACGCTTTGATCCCGATTGGGTGGTGGTCATGGATGATGACGCACGCCCGACGCCCGGCGCGCTGGCGGCATTTCACGCACGCGACAAGACCGGAATCGACGCTGTTGCAGCGGCCGTCCGCTTTCCCGACGGCCGCATCTGCGAGATGAACAGACCTGCCCGTAATCCGTTCTGGAGCGCGCGCGCCTTTCTCGACACAGCACTAAAGGGGCGTCGCGGGTTTCACTTGGGCGCCGAGGCGTATCGGAGCCGCGCGACCACCTCCATCGATGTGACCTCCTTCGTCGGCTTCTTCATCTCGCGCCAGGGAATGGCGCGCGCCGGTCTGCCCGATCCGGGGTTGTTCCTTTACGGGGATGACGGCCTTTATACGCTGGGCTTGCGCAACGCGGGCGGGCGCATGGTCTTTGATCCCACTGTCCGGTTCGAGCATGATTGCAGCACATTCGCGGCTGAGCAGCGCGGACGCTTCGTGCCGCTATGGAAGGTCTATTATTACCACCGCAACCTTCTGCTGCTCTACCGTCTGGCCGCCGGCTGGATGTTTTGGCCTGCGCTGGCGGTGATCCTTCCGAAATGGCTCTGGAAGGCGCGGGTTCACGGGGGCGATCGCGCAGTCTTTTTGTCCCTTATGCTGCGCGCTGTCCGGGACGGCCTGCTACGAACCACCGACGTGCCGCATGACAGTGTTCTGGGCTGGGCGCGCCGCCCACGCCGGCTTAGTGGTTCAGGATATCGCGGTGATAGCGCCGCAGCAAAACCGTGCCCAGAAACAGCACGGTAAGGCAGGTGCAGATCACATACAGCTCTGAAATGTAGCTGGGCGAGTATGTCGAATAAAAGCCCTGCCGCATGAGCCCGGTGATGTGGATCAGCGGATTGTACCAAAGAAATCCCTGCACGCTGGCCGGCACATCCTCGTAGGTAAAGAGCACACCCGATGCGATGAAAAGCGGCCGGGTCACGATGGACCAGATCGTCTCCCACGCGCCGAAGAGGCCCAGCAAAACACAATTGAGCACACCCACCGCTAGGCCCATCAGCAGCGTCAGCCCGATCACTTTCAGGATGGGCGCGATGTCCAGCAGCACATGCGCGTCGACGAATACCGTGATCAGACTGAGCACGACATAGGCGACAAGAATGCCCACCAGCGCGTTCAGCACGAAACGCGCGAGCACCGCATCCCCCCATGTAACCACGGGATATTGCATCAGCGGCTTCGAGAAATTCAGCGCCCGCGCGACGGTGGTCGAGACGTTTTGATAAAGGTTAAACGGCACAAATCCGGTTGCGTAAAACAAAATGAAACTTGTTCCGAGCGATGGTGTCCTCAGGAGCAACGAAAATGCCAGCGACAGAATCAGCACACCGCCCAGCGGCTCGAGTATCGCCCAGAGATATCCGCCCGGTGATCGGCCATAGCGCGTCGACATCTCGCGCAGCATCAGCGCCGAGACGATGCGGGCCGTGCGATGCGACCGCGCTACGCCCGATCCGGGGGCCACAGGATGCGGCGCGGGGCGCGCGCCGGAGGGGGAGAGAGGGTCCGTGACAGACATGAGAGGCAATCCAATCCTATCGCTTGGGCGGCAATCGACCTCGGAAACGCTAGGTCCATCAGATTTAGAATGGTTTAAGAATTGACACAAAAAGATCAAAATCCGACCGCTCTGAAAAAGACGAGCCCGCCCGATCCCAAGCCCACTGCGTCGCATGACAAGCGTCGCCCGGCGCCGCAGACCAAACCCGGTGCGCCAGCCAACAATCATGCACCTCCGCGCGTAGAGATCCGCCCGGTGGCAAGCCCCGCGCGTATTAAGAAACGCCATCGCTGGGTGCTTCTGGGCTTCGCGAATTTCGTACTTTTGCCGCTCTGCCTTGTGGGGCTCTACCTTGCCACAGCAGCCAAGGATCGCTTTGCCTCGACCGCAGGCTTCACCGTTCGGCAGGAGGAAGGCGCAAGCGCCAGCGATCTCTTGGGCGGGCTGGCCAGCTTTGCGGGCGGGCGCGGCACCGGCGACAGCGAGATCCTCTACGAGTTCATCCGCAGCCAGGCCATCATCCGCCGCATCGACGCGGCGCGGGGCCTGCGCGCCTATTATGCCCAGCACTGGGACCAGGATCCGGTGTATTCGCTCTGGCCCGATGCGTCGATCGAGGATCTGGAGTGGTTCTGGGACCGCGTCGTGCGCGCCTCCTTTGATCAATCCAGCGGCCTGATCGAGATCGAGGTGCTGGCCTTCGATCCTCAGATGGCACAGACCATCGCATCTGACATCGTACGCGAGAGCCAGGACATGGTGAACGCCTTGAACCAGCGCGCGCGCACCGATGCCATCAGCTATGCCGCCGCCGACCTCACCGAGGCGGAAAAGCGTCTGAAAACAATCCGCGCGGAGGTGACACGATTTCGCACGCGCACGCAGATCGTCGATCTTCAGTCAGATATCCAAGGCCGGATGGGCGTGATGAACAATCTGCAACAACAGCTGGCAACCGAACTCGTCGAATTTGACGAGCTGACCGGCACGACGCGCGCCGACGATCCACGCGTCAGCCAAGCCATGCGCCGCATCGAGGTGATCCGCGACCGCATCGCGCAAGAGCGGCAGGATTTCGCAACCACCGAAGTCACCGAGACGGGCGAAGATTATCCCAGCCTGATCTCCGAATTCGAGGGCCTTGTCGTAGAGCGCGAATTCGCCGAGCAGACCTACCGCGCCGCACTTGCCGCGCGCGACGCGGCCCAGGGCGAGGCAATCCGCCAGAGCAGATACCTCGCCGCCTATATCGAGCCGACACTTGCCGAAGAGCCGGAATATCCCCGCCCCTTTGTCATCTTCGGGCTGGCCGCGCTGATCCTTGTGTTGGGCTGGGGCGTAATCGTTCTGATCTACTATTCCCTGCGCGACCGCGCGTGATTAAGGGACCGGGCGCAGCATGATCCGTTTTGAGAATCTCAGCAAAAGCTTCATGGTCGGACGCGAGCGCAGATGCGTCATCGACAATTTGAACCTCACGCTACCTACCGGATCGTCACTGGCGCTTTTGGGCCGGAACGGTGCGGGCAAATCGACCCTGATGCAGATCATTGCGGGTATCATGCGCCCCGACAGCGGCCGGGTGATCAGCGACGGGTCCATCTCGTGGCCTGTGTCCTTCGGCGGCTCGTTCCACGGCGATCTGACAGGCGCGCAAAACGTGCGTTTCGTCGCGCGTACTTACGGCGTCGACACGGACAGCCTGATCGCCTTCGTTGAGGACTTCGCCGAATTGGGCAAGCATTTCCACATGCCGGTCCGGACCTATTCGGCAGGGATGAAATCGCGGCTCACCTTCGGCACGTCGATGGGTATCCGCTTTGACACCTATCTGGTGGACGAGGTGACAGCGGTGGGCGACGCCGCGTTCAAGCGAAAAAGCCAAGCCGTCTTTCGCCACCGCATGAAGACCAGCAGTGCCATCCTCGTCAGCCACAATATGCAAGAGTTGCGCCAATTCTGCGATGCGGCCCTCATCCTTGACCGCGGAACCTTGACGTATCACGCAGATATCGAGGACGCGATATTGCAGCATCAGGCGCTGATGGCGTCGGCCTGACGACGTTCAAGATCATTAAAATACCCCTAAATTAAGCGTATCATTCGAGCGGCGTTCCCAGATTTCGCCGTGAATTCGATCCGTTGATGACCGCGATAGGATCGCAGGTTTCTCCCGAGTTTAAGGGGGGCAACCATGCCGGGCTTTCAGCATCGCGGACTTTTGGGCCAAGCGGCAGAGTATCTTGAGAGTGACGTGCGGGGTTTCCTGGCCGTGCCGGCCGGGATCATAGCCATTGGTGGCCCCAACGGCGGTCTGAGCACCCTCGTGCCGGCTGCCGGGTCGCTCGCCCGAGTGACGGCGGGAACGGGCTTTGACGGCGGGCCGGGGCGTAGCCTGCGGGGCGAGGCAAACCTGATCGACATCGCGGGCACGCAAGCCGTTGTGATGACGAACAGCACTGGCACTGGCTTGTTGCAATACCGTGTAAATGCGGATGGCTCGCTCGGCGTGGGGGCCAGTGTCGCGGTGCCAGAGCTGGCCGTTGGCGGCCCGCTGACCAGTAGCGCGGGCGGCTACATCTTTGCCGCGCGGGCCGACGGCACCATCGGCACCTTTACCGCAGACGCTTCCGGGCGGCTGCAAGCTATTTCCAGCGTTGCCGACACAGCGCAGACCTATGGCGCCGCGCCTGCGGCGCTACGTATGGTTGAAGTCGCGGGCAAGGAATTTCTGCTGACCTTCTCGCGCAGCGAGGCTGGCGTGACCTCCTATGCCGTCAATCCCGCCAACGGCGCGCTGACGGCCAAAGGATCGCTGGGTGCGCAGGAAGGTTTGGGCATTAACGATACCGCCATCTGCCTCCGTAATGTCGATATCGGCGGGCGCAGCCTCGTCATCGCCGCCTCGATGGATGCGAGCGCCGCGGGCGCCGCGCTTACGGTTCTGGAAATCGACGCCGGAGGCGCGCTGGTGGCACGAGATCACGTGGGCGACTCGCGGGACACGCGCTTTGGCCGGATACAGGGCCTTGAGATTATCGAGCACGAGGGCCGCGCCTACGTCATCGCCGCGGGCGGCGATGACGGCATCAGCCTTCTGACCATGCTGCCGGATGGCAGACTGATCCATCTGGATACGATCGCGCATGACTTGGGGCTAGGCCTCGAGTCGATCAGCGCGATGACCGCGATCAAGGCCGCCGATGCAATTGAGGTCATACTGGCATCGCAGACCAATGCAGGGCTCACGCAGTTTACTGTCTCGCTCGCTCAGCAGGGACAGACGATCTCGGGCAACGCGGCGGTGCAGAATGGCACAGCCCAAGATGATCTGATCATCGGGGGGGACGGCGACAACGCGCTTCTCGGCGGGGCGGGCGACGATATTCTACTCGACGGTGCAGGCAGCGATACGCTGACCGGCGGCGCCGGCCGCGACATTTTTCTGCTCAGCCCGGACGACGCCACCGATGACATCACAGATTTCCAGCTGGGCGAGGACCGCATCGACCTGACCCTGCGCGCCGGTCTTTACAGTCCGAATGATATCGCCATCAGCAGCACCTCGTGGGGCGCGCGCCTGACAATCGGCGACGACGTGACGAATATACGCACCAGCAATGGCACGCGGCTGGAGTTGGAAGATGTGCGCGCCGCGCTCGCCTTCGATCTTGAACGTACACCAATCGTTGAAACCAATGACGTCGATCCCCAGGGCTTGCCCCTGCCGAGCCCCGCGGTGACGCTGACTGGCACCGCGGGCCAGGATCGACTGGAAGGCGGGATCGGCGACGACAGCATCGATGGCGAGGATGGCGAAGACGTGCTGATCGGCAATGACGGAAACGATACGATCAAGGGCGGGCGCGGATCGGACAGTATTCTGGGCGGGTCCGGTGACGATCTGTTGCTGGGCGGCAAGGCGCTGGACACGCTGCGCGGCGGCGCAGGCGACGACAGGCTGGAGGGACACAAGGGATTTGATCTGGTCTACGGCGACGCGGGGAACGATACGCTGACCGGGGGACTGCATGCTGATACCCTTTATGGCGGGGACGGCAACGACAGCCTGTTGGGTGAGATGGGGCACGATCTGCTTTATGGCGGGGATGGCAATGACATCCTCGAGGGCGGGGTCGAGTTTGACACGCTGATCGGTGGTGAGGGCGATGACACGCTGCTCGGCGGGGCACATCGTGACACCCTTCAGGGTGGGAACGGCAATGATTTCCTGAACGGTCAGAACGGTTTCGACCTGCTCGAGGGCGGCGCCGGCGACGACACCCTGATCGGAGAAGCGAATGCCGATACGATCTATGGCGGCGATGGCGATGACAGCCTCGACGGAAGTGATGGGTTCGATTTCCTGGATGGCGGGCGCGGCAATGACACCATGTTCGGGGGGGCGAACGCTGACCGCATGTTTGGCCGCGAAGGACATGACGCGCTCTACGGCGAGGTCGGCCATGATCACCTTGAGGGTGGTGCAGGCAACGACCTGCTCAGTGGCGGAATAGATTTTGACACGCTTATTGGAGGGGACGGAAACGACACACTTCTTGGTGGCGCCCATCGCGACACCCTGATCGGAGGGGATGGCGACGATTATCTCAACGGCCAGAACGGATTTGACAGGCTCGAGGGAGGCACCGGTCACGACACGCTGATTGGTGAGGCGAATGCAGATACTCTCATTGGCGGCGCCGGTGATGACAGGTTGGACGGCGGCGAAGGTTTTGATCGGCTGGATGGCGGCACCGGCGATGACACCCTGATCGGCGGCGCGAATGCCGACACTCTGCTGGGCGGCGACGGTGACGATTGGCTTTTTGCCGGGATCGGAAACGATTTCATGCGCGGCGGCGCCGGAGCGGACGTGTTCGTGTTCAACCGGGGCGATGAATTCAATCGCATCGCTGATTTCGAAAACGGGACCGATCGGCTCATGCTGGAAACCGGGGACAATGCGATCTCGGATCTGCGGCGGCACGAGGCACCTCTGGGCCTCGTTGTCGCGTGGGAGGGCGGCCAAGTGCTGATGGACGGAATGAGTATCGCCAGCTTTGACAGTTCGGACGTCATATTTCTCTGATGCGGCGCGCCGCGTCACTTTTGCCAAGCGCCATTAACCTTCCGTTCGCCTTTTGTTGCTTATCTGTCTGGATAGTCAGAACACGAGTATCGGAGGGCTGAGTTTGAGTATTCTAATGGTCGGTGCGGGCCTGTCCGGGGCTGTCATAGGGCGCCAACTGGCCGAGGCGGGACATGATGTCAGCGTGATCGACGCCCGCCCGCATATTGCCGGCAACTGCCACACCGAGCGGGACGAGGCCACCGGCGTCATGGTCCATGTTTATGGGCCGCATATCTTCCATACGGATGATACGGGCGTATGGGATTACGTCAATCGCTTTGCCCACTTCATGCCCTTTCGAAACCGGGTCAAAACGACGTCGCAGGGCAAGGTATTTTCCCTGCCGATCAACCTTCACACGATCAATCAGTTCTACGGTCGGACCATGCGGCCCTGCGAGGCTCGCAGCTTCCTGGAAGGCGAGGCCGATACCAGCATCAGCGATCCGCAGAGTTTCGAGGAACAAGCGCTGCGTTTCGTCGGACGCGATCTTTACGAGGCGTTCTTTGAGGGCTACACTGTCAAGCAATGGGGTATCTCGCCCAAGGAATTGCCCGCTTCGATCCTCAAACGGCTGCCGGTCCGCTTCAATTACGACGACAACTACTTTTTCCACCGCTATCAGGGCATGCCCAAGGATGGCTACACGGCGATGGTGGAACAGATCCTCGATCATCCGAAAATCACCGTCACCCTTGGCGAGCGGTTCGAGCGGCGGGAAGCGGCGGGACATGATCATGTCTTTTATTCCGGGCCGCTGGACGAGTATTTCGGCTGTGAGCTTGGCCGGCTTGGCTACCGCACGTTGGATTTTGAGCGGTTCGAATACGAGGGCGACTACCAAGGCTGCGCAGTGATGAACTACGGCGAGCGCGACGTGCCTTATACACGCATCACCGAGCACAAGCATTTCAGCCCCTGGGAAGAGCATGAAACATCGGTCTGTTACCGCGAGTTTTCGCGTGCATGCGAGCCGGGGGATATTCCCTATTACCCAATTCGCCAAATCCGCGAGAAGGCGCTCTTGGCCGATTACGTCGATCGCGCGCGGAGCGAACGCGGTGTGACATTTGTGGGGCGGCTGGGCACCTATCGCTATCTCGACATGGATGTCACGATCCGCGAGGCGCTGGACACGGCGGCTGTGTTTGCCCAGCAAGGCCCAGCCACTCCCGCCTTTGTCACGGCGCCCCTGTGACGCGCGATACTAGAATGCGGCTAGCGCCGCGATCGCCTCATCGATCGGGTAGTGATGATTGCCCACGAAAAGACCGCGCGTATCGAGATAATCAGCATTCGGCAGATCGCCGTGGATGGCGAAGTCGAAATGCTTGACGATCTCCTTGCGCGCGAAATTACCCGCAACTATGGGCCGGCATTCAAAACCAGCCGCCTCGAGGCCGCGCACCACCTCGGCGCGGCTCTGCTCCAAATCGGGGCGCAGAATCAGGCTGAACCCGAACCAGCTGCTTTCGCCGATCTCACGCTGGATGCGGAATTTCGGATGATCCTGCATCGCGGCGACGAAAGCTGCGGCATTGCGGCGGCGCCCCGAGATCAGCCCGTCCAGCTTGGCAAGCTGTTCGATGCCCAGCGCGCCCGACATTTCCAGCGGACGCAGGTTGTAGCCGGGCAGCACGAAGCGGAAGCTTTCCTCGAAGGCGTCATCGCTTTTGGTGCCGGTGACGTGATTTTCCTTGGGCAGGTTGCGGGTCCAGCCATGGGCCCGCAGGCTGAGCATCACGTGGTAAAGCTCTTCGTCGTCCGTGACGACGACGCCGCCCTCCATGGTCGAGATATGGTGCGAAAAGAAGGTCGAGAAGCTGCCCATCACGCCGAAGGTCCCGCATTGCTTGCCGTTCAAACGCGCACCCATCGACTCGCAGTTATCTTCGATCATCACGATGCCGCGCCCTTCGGTGATGCGGGCGATTGCGTCAAAATCATTTGGATTGCCCAGAAGGTTCACGACCATCAGCGCGCGGGTCCGGTCCGTCACGGCATCGGCCAGCGCGTCCAGGTCATAATTCAGGGTGTCTGCGTCCACATCGACGAATTTCAGTTTCAGCCCGTATTGGTGCAGCGGATAATAGGTCGTGCTCCAGCTGACGGCGGGCACGATCACCTCGTCGCCGGGCTTCAGCCGCAGATCGGGGTTCGATGTATAGGCAAGGGCCGCCGCCATCAGCAGGTTGGCCGAGGAGCCGGAATTCACCATCACGGCAAATCCAGCGCCAAAATGCGCGGCAAAGCGGCGCTCGAACTCGGCCACTTCGGCGCCCATGGTAAAGCGGTCGGAAGCGATGACGCGCTGCAGCGCGTCCTGCTCGGCCTGGTCCCAGGACGATGTGGCAAGGGGGAAACGCGCGCTCATGTAGACAGCCTTTCGAGATAGAATTGATATGTCGCGGTCATGCCCGCCCGCAAATCGGTTTGCGGCGCCCAGCCCCAGTCCGCCTGTCGCGCGGTGTCGCACAGCTTGCGCTTCATTCCGACGGGTTTGGACAGATCATGGGCGAAGCTGCCCGTCCAGCCGATCACTTCGGCGGCGGCAGCGTAATATTCATTCACCGAGTGATCCGCACCGACGCCGACATTCATCAGGTCGGACAGCCCCTTCGAATCTGCGGCGGCGCGCAGCACCGCATCGGCCAGATCGCCCGCATACATGAATTCGCGGCGCGCGGTGCCGTCTCCCCAGATGTCGACAGTCTCGCTGCCCGCCTCGCGCGCCGCGTGGATCTTGGCAATCACGGCGGGCACCATATGCGAGGATGCCGCGTCAAAGCTGTCATGCCGGCCATAGAGGTTGCAGGGGATCAGCGTCTTGTACTGCATCTCGGGTGTCTCGGCGCGGATGTATTGGCAGAGGCGCAGCGCCATGATCTTGGCCAGCGCGTAGCCCTCGTTCGTCGGCTCCAGAGGGCCGGTCAAAACCATCTCTTCGGAAAGCGGATTGGGCGCCTCTCGCGGGTAGATACACGTGGAGGCGAGGTTGAGGAGGCGGGGCACACCCGCCGCCCGCGCGCCCATGATGACGCTGCGCCCGATGGCCGTGTTGTCGTCCAGAAAGGCGACGGGGTTGGCCATGTTGGCCTGAATGCCCCCTACCCGGCCTGCCGCATGGACCACGATGTCGGGATTTTGCTCCGCGATGTAATCCGCCGTTGCAGCGCTGTCGGTCAGGTCCAGTTCGGCACTGCTCGGCGCGAGGATTTCCCACTCGGCGGCGCGCGCGTGTTCGCGGATGTTGCGGCCAACCATGCCGCGTCCGCCGGTCAGCAGCATGCGGCCCCGCTGCGCAGCATCGCTCATTCGCGAAACCCCTGCGCGCCGTCAAAGCCATGCGCGGTCAGCAGCGCATGGCGCCGAGCCGCGCTCAGATCGGCCTCGACCATCTCCGCGCACATCTCGCGCGCGGTGATCTTGGGCACCCATCCCAGCTTGGCCTTGGCCTTGGAGGGATCGCCCAGCAGTGTCTCGACCTCGGCGGGGCGGAAATAGCGCGGATCGATGCGCATGATGACCTGGCCGGGTTTGACGTTGGGTGCCTTGTCGCCTTCCACCTGCTCGACCACAGCCACCTCATCGACGCCCTTGCCTTTGAAGCCGAGCGTGATGCCCAAATCGGCGGCCGCCCAGGTGATGAACTCGCGCACCGAATGCTGCACGCCGGTGGCGATCACGAAATCCTCGGGCGCATCTTGTTGCAGCATCATCCACTGCATGCGCACGTAGTCCTTGGCATGGCCCCAATCACGCAGGCTGTCGATGTTGCCCATGTAGAGCATGTCATCGAGCCCTTGCGCGATATTGGCCAGCCCCCGCGTGATCTTGCGGGTCACGAACGTCTCGCCCCGGCGTGGGCTCTCGTGATTGAAGAGGATCCCGTTGCAGGCATACATCCCGTAAGCCTCGCGGTAGTTCACCGCGATCCAGTAGGCATAAAGCTTGGCCACGCCATAGGGCGAGCGCGGATGGAAGGGCGTCGTCTCGGTCTGCGGCGTCTCCTGCACCAGCCCGTAAAGCTCGGACGTGGAGGCTTGATAAAAGCGGCAGGTCTTCTCCATCCCTAGAAAGCGCATCGCTTCAAGCAGGCGCAGCGTGCCGATCGCATCGACATCTGCGGTATATTCCGGTGCCTCGAAACTGACGGCAACATGGCTTTGGGCGCCCAGATTGTAGATCTCGTCGGGTGCGATCTCGGACAGAAGACGCGTGAGGTTGGAGCTGTCGGTCAGATCGCCGTAATGCAGGCGAAAGCGCGGCTGATCGTGGATATCCTCGAAAAGATGATCGATCCGCTGCGTGTTGAACGACGACGCGCGGCGCTTGAGGCCGTGGACCTCATAGCCCTTTTCCAGCAAAAACTCGACCAGGTACGAGCCGTCCTGCCCCGTCGTGCCGGTCACGAATGCCTTTTTCATCGCGCTCTCCCATCCAATTCTCGTATCATGCCGCACGTGGCAAGCCGCCTAGCTGCGCGCATAGACGTCCTCATAGCGGATGATGTCGTCTTCGCCCAGATAGCTGCCGGTCTGTACCTCGATCAGGACCATCGGCACCTTGCCTCGGTTCTCCATGCGGTGGACCGCACCGAGGGGGATGTAGACGGACTGGTTCTCGGACAAGAGGCGCACCTCTTCGCCGATTGTGACATGGGCGGTGCCTTCGACAACGACCCAATGCTCGGACCGGTGCTGATGACTTTGCAGGCTCAGCGCCGCGCCGGGGTTTACCACAATCCGCTTAACCTGAAAGCGCCCGCCAACGGCGAGGCTTTCGAACCAGCCCCAGGGGCGGTAGTCGCGCGGCAATTGCACGGCCTGCGAGGCGCCCCGCGCCTTGAGGGCGCTGACGGCTTCCTTCACGCGCTGGGTCTGGGACTTGTGCGCGACGAGCACGGCATCGTCCATCGCGATGGCCACGATATCGCTGAGGCCGATCCCGACCAGCTCGACATCCGCGCTCTCGGAGCGCAGCAGGCTGTTCTCGCACGAAATCGCGGTGGCGTGGTCCGAGCAGACGTTGCCTTCGGCGTCCGGCCCCGTCTCCAGCCAGACGGCCTCCCAGCCGCCCAGATCGGACCATCCGGCGCGAAAGGGCATGACGGCGAGGTTCGCGGCCTTCTCCATGATCGCGTAGTCGATCGAGATATCCTCGGCCTCTACCCAGTGATCGGCGGCGAGGCGGGTGAAACCCAGATCGTTCGCGGCTCCGTCATAGGCGGCGCTCACCGCATCGAGCATGGCGGGTGCGTGCGACGTGTATGCCGCGATGACCGCTTCGGCGGTGCACAGAAAAATTCCCGCATTCCACAGGAAATTCCCCGCGCTCAGCATCTCTTCGGCGCGCGCGGCATTCGGTTTTTCGACGAACCGCGCCAGGGGCTGCGGCGTGTCAGCCGAGGCATCGGCGCCCTGCCCCAGTTCCAGATATCCATACCCCGTTTCGGGCCGCGTCGGGGCGATGCCAAATGTGACAAGATCACCGCCCCGCGCGCGCGGAGCAGCCGCCAGCACAGCGGCGCGAAATGCGTCTGCGTCCGGGATGACATGGTCCGACGGCGCGATCAGCATCAGCGCGCCTGCGTCCCTCTGGGCCAGCCACAACGCAGCGGCCAGAACCGCAGGTGCGGTATTACGGCCCTCAGGCTCGATCAGGATGCCTTGCGGCGCTTGAGCAATCTGCGCCAACTGCTCAGTCACGACAAAACGAAAAGGATCGCCCGTCACGACCAGCGGCGCCGCGAATCCCGCCCCCGAGAGGCGGCGGGCGGAAGCTTGGAACAGGCTTTCATCGCCCATGAGCCGCGCGAACTGCTTGGGATAGGATTTGCGTGAGAGCGGCCAGAGCCGTGTGCCCGAGCCGCCGCATAGAAGGACGGGGGTGATCATGTCATCATTCAAATCGGCAGTTTCCAAGGCTGTGGCGCACCAACTGCGCGTTGCTCGCAACCTGCCTTGTTTCCACACGGGGTTCAACATCGGACGACACCGCCCGATCGCGGCTTTGCCAAAGAAGGCCGAACGACCCGAACGCGCTTAACCGGAGCTTAACCAAGGCTTACTAAAACGAAGAGGGAACAAAGATGCCATTCCAACACCGCACGAGGGCCCTCCATGACACGCACCCTTTACCTGCACATTGGCGCGCACCGCACCGCGACGACCTCGATCCAGCGATTTCTTGTGCGGCAGTTCGATGCTCTGGTTGCCGCGGGCTGCCTGTTGCCGCTGCGCAAGCCACGCCATTTCGAGATGATGAACGCGATCTTCGACGGGTCACGTAAAGTCGATGACGTGGCGGCCGATCTGAACCGGCGCGCAGATAAAAAGCCGGTGCCAATTACCAAATTGATCGTGACGGATGAGGATATCTCGATGCGGCGCGATCTGAGCCGGCTGGCCCGGTTTCGTGACCACTTCGACGTCAAGGTCATCTACTCGATGCGCCGGCAGGATCTGTGGCTGGAAAGCTGGTATTTCCAGAACATCAAATGGCAGTGGAACCCATCGCTTTCGCATATCACCTTCGATCAGTTCCTAGCGCGCCGGGCCGAGTTTCACTGGATCCAATACGCCCACTACGTTCGCCATCTTGAGGACGTGTTCGGCCCTGAAAACCTTCTCCTAAGCGTGTTCGAGCCCGCCCAGATGCCTGGCGGACCGGTGCAGCATTTCTGCCGTCAGCTGGGTCTCGATCCGCTCATCGGCGGCGCGCCGGGGCCCCATATCAACGCCTCTATGTCGGCCGCTATGGTCGAGTTTACGCGCCATCTTCCGATGCACGAATTTACCCCACCCCAACGCGAAAGGCTTCGCCGCGCGCTTGAGGCGGTTGACCGTCGAAGCCTTGGCCACTCCGGCAAACAAAGCGAGCGATTGCTGCCCCCCGATCTGCGCGCCGCCCTGCTGGCGGAATATGAGGTGGGCAATACCGCGCTCGCGCGCCGGCATTTTGGCCGCGATCACCTTTTCGAGGCGCCCTGTCCGGACAAGGAAACCACCTTGGCCGAAATGAAAATTCCCAGCTCCAACACCGATCTGATGGCGCAATTCGTGGCACCGCTCCTGCGCGAACTTGTTGTCGGGGGCGCAGGCGCGCCGCACCGCTCGGACGCACGCGGCGGTATGCGGCCATGAGCGAGGGTATCGATTGCGTCACAGCACCGCTTCAGTCCCTAATCTGGCCCGATCCCGAGCTCTGCACGGAGCGCGATCTCTATATGCGGCTGGACGGCGGCGCCGCCCTGTCGATGAATGCGCGAGAGATCCGCTTTGCGCCCGGCGGCGGAGCAGACTTCAATACCTATGCCAATCTCTTCAACAGCGGAAAATGGGCGAAATATTGCGATCTTGATCAGCTGTCTTTGCACCTCGAGGGCGGGGGCGCCTTCGAGCTGGTGGTCTTCTACGCGCATCCCGACCACTCTTATATTCGTCTCATCAACGAGGTGATCACACTAGAGGCCGGTACTACGCAGCTGTTTGACGTAACGCCCAGCGCCGGTTTCGAAAACCGCGGCGCGCTCTATTTTCAGCTGCGTGCCCTGTCAGACGGCGTGCTGCGCCGCGCAGATTGGCACACCGACCGTGCGCCGCGCCGAACGCCAAACCTGATGCTGTCGATCACCACCTTCAAGCGTGAAGAGGCCGTGCGCCGCACGGTTGCCCGTTTCGAGCGGTTCATGTCCGAAACGCCACTGAGGGCACATCTGCACCTTGCAGTCGTCGATAACGGCAAAAGCGCCAAGATCGTCTCATCGCCGAACGTTACGCTTATTCCGAACGAGAACCTAGGCGGTGCCGGCGGCTTTGCGCGCGGTCTGATCGAGGCGCAAAACCGCGGTGCGACCCACTGCCTTTTCATGGATGACGACGCGGCCAATCATCCCGGCGCAATCGAGCGGACATGGATGTTCCTCGCTCACGCAACCGACGACAGGCTTGCCATCTCGGGCGCATTGGCCAACGCGCAGCACCGTTGGCAGATGTGGGAGAACGGCGCCGTGTTCGACAGGCTGTGTCATCCCCAATTCCAAGGCCGTGATCTGCGGTGTGCCGAAGATGTGCTCGATATGGAGTTCGCCAGCACCGGCGAGAAACCGGATAATTTCTACGGCGGCTGGTGGTTCTTTGCCTTCCCGCTCGCCCATGTCGACCACATGCCGTTCCCATTCTTCGTCCGCGGCGACGATGTCAGTTTCTCGCTGATGAACGATTTTCAGATCGTGAATCTGCCCGGTGTCATTTCTTTCCAAGACGAGGATTTCTCGAGCAAGGAGTCGCCGCAAACGCTCTATCTGGATCTGCGCGGGCATCTGGCGCATCACCTCGTTGCACCCGGCCTCGATATCGGGCGCACGGGCGTGCTGCGCATCCTTGGCTGGTTCTTTATCCGAAGCTTCCTGAGCTGCCATTACGAGACCCTCGCGGCGCTGAACCTCTCGGTGCGAGATGCGATTTCAGGTCCGGAGTTCTTTGCCAAAAACGCGGATATGGCCGGACGCCGCGCAGAAATCAAAGCCAATATGCAGAACGAGGTCTGGCACGATCTGACCACTGATCCACCTGCCGAGAAGCGCCGCTTTGATCCGCGCAGGCGCCGCGACAGGGCGCTGATGAAGCTCACGCTGAATGGCCATCTTCTTCCGTTTTTCGGGCGCATAGGAAATCACGTCACGCTGCCTTCCGCCTTGCGCGGGCACCGGCGCCCTCTCTGGGGCGCGGCCCGGATCACCTATGTCTCGCCCGATCGCAGCCGCGCCTACACGGTGCGCCACGACAAACGCCGCGCGTGGCGCGAAATGACCCGCGCCCTTTGGGCGATATTTGTGATGTGGCGCGACTATCCACAGATCAAGGCGCGCTGGCGCCAGGGCTATGATACTCTGACACAGGGCCCGTTCTGGACCGAGATCTTGCAGATCGACAAGACCCAGTCTGCCGGCGATCCCACTCTCGTCAAAGAGGCGCCGGATATGCGCCGCAGCGCATAGGTGCGGGATGCTCGGCAGGATCCTCTCCAAACTGCAAAAGAAGCGTGTCTTGCTGCATATCGGCCTACCGAAATGTGGCTCCAGCTCGCTTCAGGCGTATATGGCTGATCGCGCCAAGGCGCATCACGACATGGGCGTCTGTTATCCGACTGCACACCGCTTGCGATCGGGATATCGCAACCACCTTCCGCTTGCGCAGATGGCCCCGGACGAGTTGCCACGCGCTCTGAAGCAAATCGAAGCCGAGGCGCAAGGGTGCCACACGATTGTGCTGTCTTGCGAGCATTGGACGAACGCGCTTCATATCTGCAACCTTGCGTCGCTTTGCACCGAGCTGAGCCGCATCATGCCGGACCGCACGCTGCACGTCGTCGCCTATTTTCGAAGCCCGTTCGACTTTGCCGACTCCTGCTATGCGCAGTTCATCCGTGCTGGGCTGATGGGCGTGAACCGGCCTGAATTCTACGCGGATGGCGCGCCCTCGATAGAGCGGTTCTTGCACAGGTTCGAAATGCTGCGCGGCTACCCTCTTTGGTCCATCAAAGCATGGTGCGAGGAAATCCGCACAAAGACCCAAGGTGCCCGCCTTAGCCTGCGTTCGATGGAGCCGGGGGATCTGCCCGCTGAAAACTTCATCTCCGATTTTTGCGCGCTGGCCGGCGTGGCACCTCCTGCAACAATGCCGAAGCAGAATTTACGGCTGAGCAATCGCAAGCTTGCGGAGCTTGAGTACGCCCAGACCCTGATCGACAACGACAGCCATATGGCGGCGCGGGACCGCATGATTGCGCATGATTTTGGGCGCCACCATCCGAACGACACCGCGCGCATCGCGGGGTTGAATATTGGCGCCGACACGGCGCAGGCCATTGAGCGAACCTTGAAGGCCGAAAAGAGCAAGATCACCCAACTTTTCGCCACGCGCACGACCAGGCTTTGTGCGGTGCCGGTGCGCGACTGGCACCGACGGGATCTACTGACGGCCGACGACAAGGCCCAGATTGCGCGTTATGTCGGATCGCGCCAGCGCGGCGCAGCCTGACATGGACGGACGCCACATGCAGAGCGAACCGGAAGCCCTGACCAATCTTGCACTTGGCGGGGATGCTCATGCCAATCACGCGCTGTCGATGCTGCGGGCCAGCGTCCCCGAAGGCATTTTGGCGCACCATGTCCCACTGGCACCCGGCATCGCTTTGCACGCGGCGCCCGGCCTCGGACTGTCGGGCCGCTACGCCTCCCCGCGCGGGATCATCCTAGAGCTGGACGCAGCGATGACCGGCGCGCGCGGTGGCTGGTTCGCGCTTCACATTGCGTTGCCGGCCTACGCCCTCGCAGATCACGGAGTCTTCGGGTTTGCCGCGCGCCTTCGCGCTCCGCAAGTTTGCAGCATCCGCGCCTGCTTGCGCAGCGGAACCGAGGACGGTTTCGTCGACGCCTTCTTCGAAAAGCATCTGATCGCGCGGCCAGACGAGACAAGCCATCTCGATGCCCTCGCGCTTGCGTTGCGCGAAGACGTACCTGCGCATGCGCCTTGGCGTGAAGTCATCCTTTTTCTTCCGATCGGTACGGTCCGCCTTTGCCTGATCGATCTGCGGATGTTTCTGGTATGACCTTAGCCCTCGTGATCTGTGTGCGTGACGATCAACGCAACTTGGACAGGCTGCTGACACAAGCCCTACAGCTTGGAATCTTCGAGCAGATTGTAGTCGTCGATGACGCCTCTCGGATTCCCGTCCGCCTGCAGTTCGATTGCATGGGACCATGCCGCTGCCCAATCACCCTGCTGCGCCATCGCGCACCACGCGGCGCGGGAGCGGCACGCAATGCAGGCCTTGAATTGGTCCGGACCGATCACATGATTTTTTTCGACAGCGACGATCTTTTTACGAAAGAGATCATCGACCTTTGGAACGACCTCCGCGGCCAGCAGTTCGATTTTTGCGTGATGCGGTATCAAGACAGCGAACGCGGGCATTTCGGCGGGATAGGACAGACACTGCATGACGAGGCGTGCTGGCACCGCGCCGGGTGTGTCAGTGCTGCGCCGCGCCGGGTGAGCCGCGATGCAATATGGTCACTGGCAGAGGCCAATAATTTCCCTTGGAACAAGATTTACCGGACCCGGTTTTTGCGCGCCAACGCCATTCGCTGCACCGAAACACGCGTGCACAATGACATCGAATTGCATTGGCGAAGCTTTGCAGCGGCACGACGTATTTTCGTATCGACCCGTTTGGGAGCCATCCATGTGGTGCGACCCGGCGGCGATCGATTGACCAATCAGAATGACGCGGCGCGGCTGGATCTTTTTTCAGCACTGCGGCCCGCCTCGGACGCGGTGATGCACGATGACGACGATGCTCCCAAACTCGCATTTCTGCGCTTCAGCGCCGGCATCTTGACCTGGGGCGAACGGGTGATCGCGCCGGATCTGAGGGATGCATTCGCAGCGCGGCGGCAACAGTTTCTGCGCAGCATTCTGACAAATGATCTGTACGAGGCCGTTCTGCAAAAGGATCCAGTTCTGGCGCTCAGACTAATGCTGATGATCGCGCCGGAGACTGCGAAATGCTGACATTGGCGCTTGTGATCGACGACGATGCGCGCAGCGTCAAAGCGGCGCTGACGGCGTTGTCCGGCATACCTGATGACGGGCGCCCACTGCTTATTTTCGATGCTGGAACGAGTCCGAAAACCCGCGATGCGGTGCAACATTTCCTGCGCAGGAACGGGGGCGAGTTGATCACGCTTGGCGCATCCATAACGCACGGCGAGGCCGAGGATCTGGCACGGCAACGCACCGGCGCCGACTATGTCCTGACATTGGGTTGCGACGATCGCGTTCACCCGCCCGGCCTGTATCAGCTGGAAGAGTGTCTGCGGCTTCGCCCTGAACACGTTTTGCTGGCTATCGGCTGGTGGCTGACCAGCTGCGACAGGTATCTGACCGGACCTGATGAGGCGCGGCTTACTGCGATGGCCGCCACCATCCTCGCGGAGGAGGCCGCCGGGCTTTTTCCCGCACCACGGCGCTTGCTTGTGAAGGGAGGTCGACGCCAAAAATCAGAAGCGGGTGACGATCCTGCCAAAACATGGTCCGTTTGGACGAGCGCATTGAAGAACGTCGACGAAATCCATGTCCAGCCGGTGCCCCCGATCCTGCGGCGGATGCCGTCACATGGCCCTGCCAGCCTCATGAATTTCATTCAGGCCTCCATCGCCAAGGCGCCTCGGGCTGAAAAAGCCGCGCGCTTGGCCCGCCTTTTGCCTTGGCTGGCGGATGAATGCACGCTCGCGCCCGCCGAGGCGGCGCTATCGACGATGACCGCCGCAACGGCCCTGTTGCGCGCAATGCCCCGCGCCCAGCGCCGCATGCTTTGCAGTATGCCATTCGCGCCGGGCGCCCTCTTCCAATCGCTCCAGAATGGACAGAAGGGCGAGGCCATGGCGCACCTCTGCATGATGGCGGCTGCGCGCAACGATGCCAAAACAACCGCCCTCGCCGAGGAATACGCAGCCTTGCGCAGCGATCTGGAGGCAGCTCTGCCAGGCCCCGAATATCTGCGCGATTTGCACAGCCGATTAATGGGACTGGGCTAGACGTGCCGTCGAAGAGAGAAAGTAGGGAGCCAATTGGAAGGTGTCGGTGTGACGAACTCCGCCATTGGAAATAAATCAGTGGCCCGCCTGTCGTTGGCCATCGCAGGAACACCCGCGTGTCGAAATGAACTGAACTGGCGGTCAACAAGACATTCTGTCCGAGCTTTTGCCCGGTAGATCGCTGCCAACCCTGACCCCGGCCACCCGCAATCGCGCTGCTATCTGCGCGCCCGGCGTCCCAGTGCGTTTTTTTATCACGGTCGGCCCAGATCACTGAGCGATGAAGTAGGCGGCGCAGTCCGCAAGGTCAGCGCCGCCTTTGGGATCAGCCGCGTTTGCCGCCCATCTTGCCGCGATCCGCGCGGTCAAGCTGACCGTCATCGTTTCGATCCATCCGTTCCACGATATTGCCGAAACGCGCGTCCATCTCGGCCTGAGTGATGGCACCGTCGCCATCCGCATCCAGATCTTGGAACGCATCGACCATTCGGTTCTTTGTCAGTTCCAGATAGACGGTCTCGAACTCGTCGAGCGAAATGTCGCCTTCGCCCGAGTCATCGGCACCGGTGACGAGCGCACTGCGAAAATTGTCCACTTCGGTCTGTGTCACGGCCCGATCACCATTCGCATCAACCTGGCGCAGAATCTCGCGCATCATGCCGCCGCGATGGCCGCCGTGGCCCTTGCCGTGACGCGCATGATCGCCCTGCTTTGCCTTCATCTCGGAGGCGGCGGCCGCTGGCTCGACCGGGTCGGCGCCTTGGGCATTGGCCAAGGTTAGGCCGCCGAGGACGGTCATCAGGGCGAGAAAACTGACGGGGAGAATCTTGGAAGAAGTCATGTCGTATCCTTTCGGGTTTCAGGTCGAGGCATTCATCGCCTCGGTGACACCTACCTAGGTACAATCGCGCCCGAAGGTGTGTCAGCGCGAGGCCGGTTTTGTCGCCGGTGGTCGCAAACCCAGAACCTGATACAGCTTGCGACAAACAATGCCTAAAAAGCTGCCCTGCGAGGTTGATCAAGCTGCTGAAAGCGGCGCTAGTAGAGCCAAGGCAGGCTTTTTTCGCCAGCAACCCAGAAGGACATCATGACCGATCCGATCGCGCCTCAAATCCTGATTGTCGACGATGCCCGCGACATCCGCGAGCCGCTGGGACAATATCTGCGCAAGCAGGGATTTCGCACGCGGCTGGCCGCTCATGCCGGCGAAGCGCGCGATGTGCTGGCGGAGGCGACAATCCATCTGGTCGTACTGGACATCATGATGCCGGGCGAGGACGGGCTGAGCCTGTGCCGCTGGCTGGTGGCGCAAGGCGGTCCGCCGGTGCTTCTCCTGACTGCCATGGCCGACGAAACGGACCGTATCGTCGGGCTGGAATTGGGCGCCGATGACTACCTGGTCAAACCGTTCAACCCTCGCGAGCTGTTGGCGCGGGTGCGGGCGATCTTGCGCCGAATGCCGCCCGAGATCGCCGCGCCGCCAAGCGCACGGCGCGCCTTTGCGGATTGGGTGCATGACCCGGACGCGCGGCAACTGGTAAATGTTCAAGGCCACACCGTGAGCCTGACCAGCGCCGAGAACCGCCTGCTTGGCATTTTCCTGGATCACCCCCGCAGTGTGCTGAGCCGTGCGGTCCTGTTGGATTTGACTGCAGGACGCGAGGCCAAGGCCTATGACCGCGCGATCGACAACCAGATCAGTCGCCTCCGCCGCAAGATCGAGGCCGATCCCGGGAACCCGCAAATATTGGTGACGGAATGGGGCGGCGGCTATCGCCTCGTGGCGGATGTGACACCAGCCCCCACCGGTGCGGGAAGCGCATGATGCGCCGCCTCGCGCGCCTTTTTCCCGACGCACTGGCCGGGCGCATCGTATTCCTTTTGGCCGCGACCATTCTTGCCGCCAACCTGATCGCCCTCGCCGTTCTGGGCGTGCAGCAACAGCGTTTTGACCGGCAGGCGCGTGAGGACCGCGAAATCGAGCGGATTGCCGCCCTTATCCCGGCGATGGAAGCGGTCGATGCGCAGGTGCGCCGCGTGATCGCACGCGATGCCTCGACCCGCTTCGCCCGCGTCCGGGTGGAAAGCAAGCCGCTGCTGACAGAAACCGCGCCGGGCGCCCGCGCCGCCTATATCGCGCAAAGCCTGCGCGACACGTTGGGCCGCGACGATATCAGCGTTGCAATCATCGCCCGTCCCCTCCCCAGCGCCGGGCGGGACGACAATGCGCGGCGCGATCGCCCGGAAGGCCGCCAGCGCAGCAGCAGCGTGATCGCCATCACTGCGCCGCTCAGCGCGCGTGACGGTGCGCCTGCATGGCTCAACGTCGTTACCAGCGGTGCAGAGCTGCGTCCCGGGCGGCCTGACGCACGCCTGTTTCTGACGGTTCTGGCCTTGTCGCTCCTTTTGGTACTGGGCGTGTCGATCCTCTTGGCGCGACATCTGACGCAGCCCCTGGCCGAGCTGTCGCGCGCCGCCGAGGCCGCAGGGCGCGGCGACCGAAGCGCACGCGTGCCTGAAACCGGCGCCCTCGAAATGCGAAAGGCTGCGCAGGCCTTCAATGCGATGCAGGCCGAAATTTCGCAATTCGACGCAGAACGAATGCGCACGCTGGCCGCTATTGGCCATGATTTGCGCACGCCGATGACCAGCCTTCGCATCCGCGCCGAAATGGTCGAGGACGACGCACAGCGCGATGCGATGATTCAGACGTTGGACGACATGACAGTAATGGCCGACGGCCTGGTAAGCTATGCGCGCGAGAGCCGGGACAGCGAGAAGATGGCGCCGTTGGACCTATCCGCGCTCCTGAGCCGTCTTTGCGAAGCGCGCGGCGTGACATGCGCAGCCGGCGGGCCGCTGATCGTGGCCGCGCGCCCAGTCGGGTTGGGCCGCGCCATCGGAAACCTTATCGACAATGCCCTGCGCTACGGCGGCGACGCGAACGTGGCGCTGGCGCAAGAGAAAGCACACGCAATTGTCACCGTGACCGATAACGGCCCCGGCATACCAGAAGACCGGTTTGCCGAAATGTTCGAGCCTTTCACGCGCGGCGATGATAGCCGTAACACCGAGACCGGCGGCGCGGGTCTCGGCCTTGCAATCGCGCGCACGATCATCAACGCGCATGGCGGCGATATCACACTCGCCAACCGGCCCGAAGGCGGACTGATCGCACGTGTACGCCTGCCCCTGGTCGAGGCGACCTAACTTGTGTCATCGGCGCAGCGCGTCCAGCAAACCCTGAGTCGATGCGTTCTTGGCCTCGCCCCCTTCGTCCCGCACCAGCGGTAGCAACGCATTGGCCAACTCCTTGCCCAGCTCGACGCCCCATTGGTCGAAAGAGTTAATGCCCCAAATTATGCCCTCGACAAAGACGCGATGCTCGTAGAGCGCGATTATCTGGCCAAGGGCGAAAGGCGTCAGCTTGGGGTAGGCCAGGGTGATCGATGGGCGGTTGCCGGGGAAGGTGCGATGCTGCGCCTGTCGGCGCGCTGCGTCCCCCTCGAACCCGGCGGCGCGCGCGATTTCAAGCGCGGCATCAAAGGACCGGCCTGTCATCAACGCCTCGGATTGCGCAAGGCAATTTGCTTTCAGAAGGTCGTGATGCGCCCCTAGCTCCGGCTCGTGCCCCTCCGCGGCGATCAGGAATTCGGCCGGGACGACCTGGGTGCCTTGGTGCAAAAGCTGGAAAAAGGCGTGCTGGCCGTTTGTACCCGCCTCCCCCCAGACGATCGGTCCCGTCCCGTGCGCTGCGACCTCGCCGCTGCGGGTGACGCGCTTGCCATTGCTCTCCATATCCAGCTGTTGAAGATAGGCCGGCAGGCGCGCAAGGCGCTGATCATAAGGCAGAACCGCGCGAGTGCCGTAACCACAGATATCGCGGTGCCAAATCCCGACCAACCCCATGAGCAATGGCATGTTTTCACGCGGCTCGGCTGTGCAGAAATGCGCATCCATCGCGGTGCCGCCATCCAGAAACTCGCGAAACCTTTCAGGCCCGATGGCAAGCATGATGGGCAGGCCGACAGGCCCCCAGAGCGAGTAGCGCCCGCCGACCCAATCGGCGAAGCCAAAAACGCGCGCCCCCGGAATACCCAGTTCTGCCGTCCGATCGAGCGCCGTAGAAACCGCGGCCAGATGCGACGTCGCACCATTCCCCAACGCACTGCGCAGCCAATGGATCGCGGTGCGCGCATTGGTCATCGTCTCGGTCGTGGTGAACGTCTTGGACGCGATGATGACAAGCGTCGTCGCCGGATCAAGGCCGCGCAATACATCCGTGATATGCGCCCCATCCACGTTCGACACGAAATGACAGCGCGGCCCGTCATGATAGGGCGCCAGTGCAGCTGTCGCCATCGCGGGGCCAAGATCCGAGCCGCCGATACCGATATTCACGACATCGCTAAAACGCCCGCCTTCAGCAGTTTTCAGCCCACCGGATCGCACCTCACGCGCGAAATCATTCATCTGGTCCAGCGTGTGCTGAATGGCAGGGCGTATATCCCCACCATCGACGACCAGCGGCTTGGTCTCGCGCGCGCGCAGGGCCGTGTGCAGCACTGCGCGGTCCTCGGTAAAGTTGATACGATCGCCGCGGAACATCGCCGCGCGCATACCGGCGACATCGGCCTCCTGCGCGAGAGCCAGAAGTAGATCCAGCGCGGCGGCGTCGATGCCTGTCTTCGAGACGTCCAGCAGCATTCCATCGGACCTGGCTGAGAACGTGTCAAAGCGATCCGGCGCCCGGAAAAGATCGGTGATAGATCTGCCGGCGGCCTCGGCATTGCGATGATTGATCCGCAACTTGCTCCAGACGTCGCTCACCTGAGACCTCGCGATAAGAAATCATTTCGGATTGTCGTGGCGACGTCCCGTTGTTGTGCCGCGAAATCAGGGCCGGCGCCCACCCTCCCGCCTCTCCGAATGATCGAAGCCATCATGCGATAGGTTTGCGCCGCAATGAGCAACCGCGCGCCTTCGCAGGAGGATGCTACAGCGACAAGGTCCGCGCCCGGCAGAGTGGCCTGGCAATGGCAAGTCGCAGTATTCGCTGCGTCAGGTCCGACAAGGCGGAGGCGCATCGACATTCTCCTCGGCAAGGGGCGCGGGGTATCGCGCGCACTCGAGTGGTGACCACAAAAACGGCGAACCGTTCTTTCATTTCCAATCCCGATGGTCCGCTGTCCGGCGTCTGCGGTCAAGGCGGCTGATACAGGGAACCTGCTCACTTCCACCCCGCGCAAGTCCTTGGGCATCTTTCGCGCAAGTCCCCGGTTTAACTCAGAAAGGGTGCTTGCTGCCTTAAGGATGATGAGAGGCGCACGCGGAAATTGACTGCGCGGACGTGGTTCGTCAAATGGCCCCGCAGCTTTCTCTGGCGGGAGCCGACAATTCTCGGTGGAACGCAGTCTTGTTCGGTCGCAACGTCTCCATTGAAGTATTAGTTACGCGCGCGGGATTTGAACGCTGTTTCTCGGAAATTTGCACAAGCCAGATCGAACGGTATTGCTCAGATCTTTGCGAGCGCACAGAGGCGCTGTGGTAAACCAAACGAATGCCTGATCGAGCGAACGAAGGCAAAAAATACCCCGATAACAGGGCGATTTTCACACGAACAGGCAATCACTGCTCAAGATTCCAAGGTCTGACTTGCCGGACGACCGTTGAAAGAAACCTGCATGATTGGTGATAGGTGCAGCAGCCCGCGTGCCACCCTTAGTAATCCCGACACCGATATGGGCGTAAATTTAGCGCGCACCCCGAGGTTCACGGCGAATTTGCCGCGTTCGAGGCATGCGATTGCAATTTCGGGTCCAAGGACACGCATCATCCGCTGGCCTAGGTCGCGCTTGATCTAAGCAAATCGCATTTTTATCTGCCAAGCCCAGAGGCCGCCTCAATGTCAGCCGTCGGCTGGCGGGCACGGAGCGAGTCCCCGCACGCACCGTCTTTTCACTCCTCGCGAAAGGCCCGCTGAAACTGGTCGAGCAGAGGGCGCGCAAAGTACGCCGCTGCCGTCTGCTCTTGGGTGGACAGGTAGATCTCGGCGGGCATGCCTGGCATCAGCGCCAGTCCATCCAGCCGGGCAAGCTCGTCTGCGGTAAGGAAGACGTGGCCTATGTAAAAGGGCTCGCCCGTCGCCGGGGACACTGTCGTCGCGGGAGAGATATGCGAGATGGTGCCGATGACTTCGGGCGTCGTTCGGTGATTGAACGATGAGAACCGGACACGGGCCGGTTGACCCAGATAGACTTGGTCGATCGCAGTTGTCGGAAGCTGCACTTCGATCCGCAGCTCGGCTGAGGACGGCACGATCGTCGCAAGGACCTCGGCAGGTGTGATGACGCCGCCTTCGGTAAAGACCGACAGCTCGTTTATGCGGCCCGATATGGGCGCGCGGATCTCGGTCCGCGACAGGCGGTCGCGCACGGCCGAGAGCCGGTCCGAAAGCTCGAGGATGCGGGTTTCGACTACGGCCAACTCGCGCTGCGCTTCGGTGCGGGCGACCTCGTCGATAGCTAGGATACGCATGCCAATCTCGCTGATGCGCGAGCGCGAGCGAGCGATGTTGGCGTCTATCTCGCCCAGCTTGCCGCGAAACTGGACCAGCTCGCGCTCGGCGTCCTCGACGCGTAGCGCTTCGACCAGACCCTTCTCGAAAAGGCCGGTGATGCGATTGAGGCTTTTTTCCACCAAAAGGGTCTCGTCAGCCAGCGCCTCGCGCTGCGCATTCAGCGCGACGATTTCCTCATCGACCTGCGCGATGCCAAGATCAAGCTGCTCGCGCTGGTTCGCGCGATTGGCGATGTTGCCCGCGTGGAGTCGCGTCTCACCTGCCACCAGCTCGGCGTGTTTCGGGTCTGTGCTCAGAAGGCGCGCAGGGAACTGGATATCCTTGGCGCCTTCGCGGTCAGCGACAAGGCGCGCCCGGCGGGCCTCGGCCTCGTCCAGCTGCGCCGAGAGGATCGAAAGCTCGGCACGCGACTGCGCGTCATCGAGCAAGAAAAGGACTTGGCCTGCGATCACCTCGTCGCCCTCGCGAACCGTGATCGTCTCGACGATTCCGCCGTCGCGATGCTGAACCTGCTTGAGGTTCTGGTCGACCTTGACCGTGCCCATGGCAATCACCGCACCGGTCAGATTGGCGGTGAAGGCCCAAGCGCCCACGCCGCCCAGAAGGGCGACCACGAGGGTTGCGCCAAGAAAGACCCGCCCGCCCAGCCGGTCATAGGCCCCGCTGCGCTTTGGCTTGTCGCTGGAATTCGCCGCTTTGCTCATTTCGAGGCTCCTTTTCCCTGTCCGCTCATGCGTGCTCGACCACGAAGAGGTGTTCCCCCTCCAGCATCAGTTCGAGATCGACCACCGTGTCGCGGTCGAAATCGACCTCGATCGTGGTGCGTCGGTAATCTTCAGTCCAATCGAAGTGAAAGCTCAGGCGTGGCTCGTCTGCGCCCGTGCCCTCAGCGTATTCCTCGAACCCGTCCTCGATCCGGTCCTCGAGCGATTTCTGGGCCTTGCGGATATGGTAGCGCGAGCTACCCTCGCCGATCCAGATATCGTCGTCGGAGCTGAAATCGGTAATCCGATAGATCGAATGGAGCACGTCGACGGTATCGCCTTGCACGAAATCGTAGCGGTTTTCGCCGCCATTTCCGGTCAGCGTGCCGCTGCCAGCACCCACATAAAATGTGTCGCCTTCGCGGCTGCCGACAAAATGCTCGAAATTCTCGAACTGATCCTCGCCAGTGCTTTCGCCATGCACGATCCCTTGGGTCAGATCGAAGATGACCGCCGAAGTTGCGGCCGAATAATCGAGCTGGTCATGGCCCTCGCCGCCGTCGAACACATCCGAGACGCAGTCGTCATCGGCAATCACCAGATCGTCGCCTGCACCGCCCGAGACGCTGTCGCTGCCCGCGCCGCCGCTCAGCACGTCGTTGCCGGCGCCCCCCTCCAGAAGGTCATCGCCGTCATCGCCCGAGATCACATCGTCCCCGTGGCCGCCGTCAAGGTGATCATTCCCAGCCTCGCCGAAGAGGATGTCCTCGCCGTCACCACCGAAAGCGGTGTCATCGCCTGTTCCGCCGTGGAGCACGTCATCTCCCGCGTCGCCGTGCAGCAGATCCGCATCCGCTCCGCCAGAAAGCATGTCATCCCCTTCGCCGCCAAGGAGCTGATCCTTGCCCGCCTCGCCAAGGATGACGTCATCGGCAAGGCCGCCGATCGCGGTGTCGTCGCCTTCGCCCATGTGGATCACGTCGTTCCCGGCGCCGCCATCGGCCATGTCATCGCCCGCGTCTCCGTAAATTTCATCGTCGCCATCGCCGCCGATGGCGATGTCATCGCCTTCGCCTGCGTGGATGATGTCCTGGCCGTCATCACCCCGGATCAGGTCGGCGCCACTGCCGCCAGACAGTAGATCGTCTCCGTCGCCACCCAGGGCCGTATCGTCGCCTTCACCCATGTGGATCACGTCATTTCCGGCGCCGCCGTCGGCCATGTCATCGCCCGCGTCTCCGTAAATTTCATCGTCGCCATCGCCGCCGAAGATCCGGTCGTCCCCGGCGCCGCCCGAAATCCAGTCATTGCCCGCGCCGCCGACGATCAGGTCATTGCCATTGCCTCCGAACAGGATGTCATCGCCATCTCCGCCTGAAATGTTGTCGTCGCCGTCGCGGCCAAAAATCCTGTCGCGGCCGGCAAGACCGGCCAGGTTATCGTCCCCCGCAAGCCCGTCGATCATGTCGCGACCATGCGTGCCGACCAGAAGATCATCCTCGTCCGATCCGATCAGGATATTCTCGACCACGTTGAGAAAGGCAGTTTGCGAGATTTCCAGGCTGCCATCCGAAACCGTGTAATCAATCCGCACTTCGCCCAGATAATCCGTATCGGCGATGTAGCGCATATCGTCGCCTCTTGGGCTCATCTCGCCCGAGCTGACCGCGTTTATCCGGACGGTCATCTCCGCGCCTTCCGGATCGGTGGTTTGTGACAGAAAGAACGACAGCGCAAACCCAACAGCGGCGCCGCTGCCGACATCGGCCAGATAGACCGGCCCGGTATTGCGCGGCGGGCGGTTTCGTTGAGCGTCCTCGGAAGGTGCGTCGGTCTCCTCGCCATTGTCTTCTGGTTCGGCGGTTTCCGTCGCCCCGCCGCCACTCGAAGATCCACCCGATCCGCCGCCCGAGGGCGGGGTCCCCGGAACGTATCCGTTGCCGTTGCTGCCGATACCTGTCGCGTCCGGGGCCCGGAAGGGCGGCAGCAAGGTATTGGCCGAATCCGCCTGGATGCCTGAAGTGACATAAAAGGTCTGAGCGGCGGTAAAAAAAAGCGAGTCGAAGGGACCGAGGACCGTGGGAAAGGGGGCGGCCTCGTCCGGCGCCGTATCCTCGTCAATCAGATCTGTGTCGGGGGCGACATCATCCTCGCCAGGCCCCAGATCGAACGAGGCCTTGCGGATCGAGCCGCCGCTTTCGCCGTCCCCGCCGGAGTTTGGGGTAGCCGCCGGCTCTAGCTCGGGCTCGGGTTCGGGCCAGAGGAAGGACCGGATATAGAGCCCCACCGCGATGAGCCCGACGAACCACGCAGAATAGCGCTTGCCCGAGTCGGGCTCGGTCTGTTGCAGGCCCAAGGGATCGCCCGCATCGGGCGCAGGGGCGCTGTTTGTGCGCGTGCCTTTGACATCGATCATGGTCGTCCCCCCTGTGCCACACTGCGCTTGGCGCCCGATTTCGCTGTGGCCCCGGCTTCGGGCGCGGCTGAATTGACCGCCACGTTATTGGCGGGGGCTGCTTTGGGCTGCGCCTTGGCATCGGCAAGGCGGCGTGGATTGAGGATCTCCTCGCGCGGGCCAAAGGCCGTCAGCTTGCCATCCTGGATCACGCCGATCAGATCGCAGCTTTGGAGTGCGGAAGGGCGATGCGCGATCAGAACAACGATGCCGCCCCGGCTCTTGACGCCCTCGATAGCCGCTGTCAGCGCCGCCTCGCCCTCGGGATCGAGATGTGCGTTCGGCTCGTCCAGCACCACGAGGAACGGGTTGCCGTAGAGCGCCCGCGCCAGTCCCAGCCGCTGGCGCTGGCCACCCGACACGGAGGTGCCCATCGGACCCAGATGCGTGCGGTAGCCATCGGGCAGGCGCACGATCATCTCATGGACCATCGCGGCGCGCGCGGCCTCGACGATGTCTTCGGGATTTGGATCCTCGGCGAGACGGGCGATGTTCTCCTCGACAGTGGCGTCGAGCAGGGCGACATCCTGCGGCATGTAGCCGATATGAACGCCCCGGGCGTCATCCGCCCATTGACGCATTTCGGCGCCATCCATACGCACCGCGCCGCGCAAGGTGGGCCAGATCCCGGTCAGGGCGCGCGCGAGGGTGGTCTTACCTCCGCCGCTGGGCCCGATGATGCCGACGGCCTGGCCTGCCTGGGCGCGGAAGGTGATATCGCTCAGCAGCACGCGGCCCGTGGCCGGTGCCGAAATCGTCATCCCCTCGACCGACAGGAAAGACTTGGGCGCCGGAAGGCGCATCGGGCGCGGCTGGTTCTCCATCACCTCGACGGTGTTGCGCAGACGCTTCCACGCCGCGCGGGCGGCCTCCATGTTCTTGGCGTTGCCGATCGCCATGTCGATCGGCGCCATGGCGCGCGCCGAGGCGATGGTGGCCGCGATGATCGCACCCGCCGAAAGCTGACCGATGATCGTCAAATAAGCCGCAAGGCCAAGGATTGCCGATTGCAGCAGCATGCGCAGTACGCGCGAAATGGCACTGTAGGTCCCCGAGATATCGCTGGTGCGCGTTTGCAGCTCGAGATGCTTGTCGTTGAGCGCGGTGAAACGCGCGACGGCGCGCGAGGCGAAGCCCATCGCCTTCAGCACCTCGGCATTGCGCGCGTTGCTATCGGCGATGGCATTGCGCTCGATGGTCGAAGCCATCGTCGCGCTGCTCCAGTTACGGGTGCGCCATTCGGTGATGATGGCGAGGGTCGTCAGGGTAAAGGCACCGGCGATGGTGAGCGCGCCAAGGGTCGGATGGAGGAAATAGACAAACGCGAGAAAGATCGGCATCCAGGGCAGATCGAAGATCGCAATGGGCCCTTGCGAGCCGCAAAAGGTCCGCAGGGTGTCCACGTCGCGCCCGCGCTCAAGTGCCTCGGAGGTCGAGTAGCCAAGGCGCGGCATGTCGACCACCAGCTGATGTGCCACCGGCGCAAGCCGCCGATCTAGGCGCGCGCCCACCCGCACCAGGATCTGGGTGCGGATGATGTCGAAAACACCCTGAAACATGTAAAGTCCGATCGCCAGAACCGAGATTGCGGCCAGTGTCGGAATGCTGCCGCTGACCAGCGCCCGGTCGTAGATCTGCAACATGTAAAATGATCCCGTCAGGGCGAGGATGTTGATCACCCCCGACAGAAGCAGAAGGAACACAGCCAGCCCCTTGATCCCCCCAAGGATCTTGACCGCTGCGCTGCCTTGTTTTTTTGCTGAATGTCCCATTCCCGTCTCCCGCACGCTTTTTTATTCTGATCTGGCAGGTGTGTCCGGGCCGGTATCGTGGTGGTCCGGCCCGGACCTTTGGTTTAACGCGAGGTTCAGAACTGGAAGTCGTCCTGCGTCAGGTCGTGGCGTCCGCGGATCGCGAGGGTGAAGTCGGGCGCGGCAGCATCGTTCACCGTGCCTTGGATCAACGTCATGTCACCATCTGCCCCGGTCTGGTGCGTGACCATCAGTTGGCCGCTACCCGAGAAGGCATCCGAAACCAGCGTGAAGCTGCCATTGCCGGCACCCGCCCCGTTGGCGTCGATCTGAGACAGGTCGATCTTGTCGCCCGGCTGGAACGATCCGATGGTGTCTCCGTCGGCATCTTGCGCCGAGAGGAAGCGGTAGGTGTCGTTACCGGCGCCGCCATCCATCTCGTTCTGCGCGCTGCTGGCGGTGATCATGTCATCCCCCGCGCCGCCGATGAAGTTCTCGACGCTCCACAGAACATCGGTGCCGGAGGCGGCACTTGATGCCTGGCCACGCCCGCCGGAGCCTGTGCCCAGATCGACGGTGATGTCCTCGATGATCCGGGACATGTCGAGCGTGTCGTTGCCCATGCCGCCCCCGATATCGTCGCCGTAGTAGACATCATTGCCGTCCCCTGCGGTGGCTGCGAACACGTCGTCGCCCGCACCACCCGAGACCAAATCGTCTCCGGCGCCCCCTTCGATGAAGTCGTCGCCGCCTTCGCCGAAGAGCCTGTCGTTGCCGCCATCGCCGAAGACCATGTCGCGGCCCGCTCCGGCGAGGACGTTGTCGTCGCCGTCTCCGCCGAAGATCATGTCACGGCCCGCCAATCCGAGGATGTTGTCGGATGCGTCGGTGCCGAAGAGAGCGTCGGCTGCGGCGGTGCCGAGGATCGCGCCCCCAGCTGCCAGCGGCGGCGGTGTGGTTGGGTTGCCGCCAGTATCGCCGCCGGTGTCACCACCGGTGTCACCACCGGTATCCCCGCCGGTATCTCCGCCAGTGTCACCACCGGTGTCACCGCCATGGTCGTCTGCGCCGTCATCAGCTCCGGCATCGTCGTCATCGCCCGCGCCGTTGTCGTCCCCATTCTCCTCGGCAACCTCATCGGTCGCGTCAAAGATATCCGCATCCAGATCGGTGAGGCTCGTTGTACGGGCAACGATCTCGGCGAATGTCGTGTCCTCGCCGAAGTTCTCGTAGAAGTCGAAGTTCTCGAACCGGTCGAGATAGTAGAACCGGTCGCCCTCTTGCAGGCGGTCAAGCTGTTCGTGCAGCACGACCCAGAAGGTCTGGCCGACCATGCCGCCATTGATGTGCTTTTCACCAAGGCCGCCGACCCAGACATCGACACGGTCGATGCCTTTAACGATCATCGCCCCATCCGCACCCGGCACCAATGTGATGTCGGGATTGGCCGCAACGAAGGCGTCGATCTTTTCCTGCGTGTCGAGGATCAGGTCAGGATAGGCCGCCATCAGCTGCGCCATCAATTCGGCGCTGACATCGTTGCGGGCCTGATAATCCTCCCAGCTTGTGTAGGGCGACAGATCACCGGCCAGGGCCACCGCCTGTGCCACGTAGGGATTGGTCGAGGCGGCAAGTCCTGCGCGGATCTGGTTCATGGTGCCGAGGCCCACATCCCAGCTGCGCGCCACGTTGAAGGCGAAGAGATCCGCGTTGATGCGCACCAGATCCGACCGGACCGCATCGACCACCTTGAGGTCGACCTCCTCGGCCTGCTGAACCGCGGTGCCGCCGATGATCGAGGCGACGCCGTGCTGGGCATAGCCAGGCGCAGGCACATAGCCCTGCGGCAGCGGCCCGGTAAAGACGTCCGGATCGTTGGTCGGGTTGAGGAAGGCATCAAAGAGCGGCACCTCCATCATCGTGCCATTCGGCCCTTTCACCTGCATCGTCTCGCCGATCAGCGAATGGCCAAAGCGGTAGGCCGCTGCCGCGAATTCATGGCTGATGCTGGCATCTGCGTCCGGGTTGTAGCCATCCCAGCCGTGATCGTCGAAATCGCCATCCGGGCTGCGCAGCCCGCCCAGCAGCTTGTCCGCAAACTCTTGGAAGACAACGCGCTGATAATCGCTCTCGTTCAGCATCTTGGCGGCCTGGAACACCTCCTCGGCGCTGCCCTCATAGCCCTGGGCCAAGAGATTTTCGACGTGGAAGTTGTGGTTGCGCGCCCAGACGGTGTGAACCGCAGTCAGGGCAAAGTTCTCGTTCGCGCGGCCGTCGCCGGCAACCCGGTGATCGAGCAGGTCGATATACCGGTTGGTATCCAGCAGAAGCGGCTGACCCGACCCGAGGAAATCCCCGGCGAGAGCGGCCACCATATCCCCGTCGATCTCGCCTGTGGCGTCATCGACAAGGCCCGGCATCAGGTCTTGCAGTGTGCCCATGCCGCCCAGCAGGCCGTCATCCACAAAGACGGTCTCGGCCTCCCAGTGATGCATGATCAGTTCGCGCAACGTCGGCAGGAGGGAGAAGGCAGGATCAGACGGATCCGCCTCGCCGCCCAGAAGGCGCATGCCCGAGCCGTTGGCCCCATCGCTTTCGCGCAGGAACTGGCCGACCAGCTCATTGCTGCCATAGGCCTGGTTCTGATCCACGAAGGGCGACGTCATGTTGCGGTGTTGCGGAATTCCGTCCGCATCCACATAGGCCACCTCGCCGCGCGTCAGATCGGTAGGATTGTCGGAGGTCGGGCTGCGTTCCGCACCGGGACCGCCGATATCGATCGTCCCGAAGGCCGGGCTTTTCGGCAGGAAGTCTAGGCCGTGATCGAAATACTGACCGAAGGCCATGAAGAGCGTGCTTGCGTTCATGGCGTTCTTGGCCACCGTCTCGTCCTGCGCGCCCAGCGTGTTCGAAAGGGTGCGCGGATCCAGCCCGTCGAAGATCGGGTTCACCTTGCGGTTGCCATTCTCGTCGGCCTCGCCATAGCGTGCCTCGGTCAGGCGGATGAAGGGCTGATCGGCCGTGCCGTAGAGCGGACTGGCCTCGTTATTGCCCTCGCCGCTAAGCGTACGCACACCGGCCGCACCCTCGGTGTCGTCGTCGCCCTCGAAGGCGGGACGGCCATTCACCAGGTTCTTGAGCCCGGCAATGTCGCTGGCGCTGAGGCTGAAGGCCCCCGTCGGGACATCGTCGTCGAGGATGGCCGGCATTCCGCTGCTGCCATCGAAGGTGACGCTGGCGCCGCCGCGGCTGACCGTGACCATCCCGTTGGCGCCGTTGGTGACGACAGGATCGCCCTGCCCCGGCAAATCAATTACATCCTGCGGGCGCAAAGTGCCCACGATTGTGTCATTGCCGCCCTCGCCGCGGAACACGATCCGGTGCGCCGATGTAAGAGCCGAGATATCGACCGTATCGTCCCCCGAGGTGCCATTGATGGTGATCGTGCTGAAGTTCAGGCTGGTCGGGGTGAAGTCGCCGACGATGTTCACCGTGTCGCCGCCGACCGGGCCGCCATTGGGCGTTCCGTTTCCATCGTTGGCAGAGACAGCGAGCGTGTCGACGATGATCTCCTCGATGTTGTCCAGCTCGGCCACGATCGTTGTGGTCGTGCCGACGGTCCGCGTGATCACAATCTCGGTCGTCCCCTGGATGACTGTCCCAAGGCTTGCTGCAAGGCCGGCATTCTGCCCGCCGGACATGGCGTAGATCGTGAAGCTTTCGGCCTCTGCGGTGCCCTCCAGCCGATAGGTGTCGGTCCCCGCACCGCCATCCACCATGTCACGACCGTCAGTCGAGCCCTGGATGATGGTGTCGGTCCCGCCGCCGGCAATGATAAGGTCGTTATCCGCACCGCCGTTCAAGACGTCATTGCCACCGCCGCCGTCAAGCTGGTCAAATCCGGTGCCGCCGTTCAGCACGTCGTTGCCGCCCTGACCGCTCAGGATATCGTCTCCCCCGTTGCCGTTCAGCGTGTCGTTGCCGCCAAGGAAACCGAAGAAGGGGCTGACACCCGTGAGCACATCATTGCCAGGGCCGCCGTTGAGCGTGTTGTTGACGAATGCCGAGCCGTTCAGGGTCACACCGGTATTCTCTGTAACCGCCAGCGTCGGCTCGGAGATGACCGTCTCCAATGTGCCACCGCCATCGACGAAACTGACTTCGACCCGCAGCTGTCGGCCGATTTCGCTGATGTCGCCAAAAAGCTGCTGGATGATGTTGGGGTCGTTCGGAGTGAAGGTGGCATCATTGGCGCCCGGAATATCGGTCCAGACCGCACCGTCGAGATACTGCCACTGGTAGTTGAACGTCCCCAGACCGTTCGCATCGGCGATACCGCTGGTGTCGACGGTCAGAAGCTGACCTTCGACCGGCGAGACCTGCCCGTTCGTCGGGGTAGGATCGTTGATCACCGGCACGCCTGTCGCAGGCTGAGGCGCAAAGATGTCCCCATCCGCAAAGCGCAGCACCTCGATATTGTGCAGAGTGTCGAGCCCGTCATCGATCAGGATGTCAGGGTTGGTGCCAAAGCCGGTATGCTCGACCTGCAGCACCCCGTTGCCAAGATCGGTGATCGTGTACTGGTCGCGGTTGTCGTTGAAGACTGCGACATCGACATCGTCCCCCATCCCCGCATCGAGAATTTCGCGCTGGATATGCATCTGGCCGGGCACGATCTCGCGGGCAATCAAGAGCTCGAAGAGGCTCTTGCCCACCCAGGCGGGATCAACGCCGTCGGCTTCGCTGAAGATATGCTTGAGCGTCGTGACCGTAGCGATCTCATTGTCAGCGCTGTTCTCTGCATTCGCATCGTTCGTGATGCGGATGCGCACATTCAGCCAGCGGTCGCCGTCGATGATGTCGTCGCCGCCATTGCCGGTGATCAGATCCGATCCGCCACCGCCCAGGATGATGTTGCCGCTCTCCCAGAACTCATCACCGTCGACGATCGACACCAGATCGGCCAGACCGTCGATCCGGTCGATGCCGGCCTGGTCCAGACCGTCATTGGCGAACTCGGCCTCTGCGCCCTCGCCCGTGCCGGGGGCCACGCGGTCATCGCCGATCAGGGTATCGTTCTTGTCCCAGCCCGACAGCGCCTCGACCTTGTCGAACCGGTTGCGCAGAATGTCCTGCTCGTCGGTCGTGAAGATCTTGATGCGCATATCGGCATAGGCGTCGTTCTGCATGCCCTGGAAGGATACCCAGTCAAAGCCGAACATGCCCTCGTTGCGCATGACGCTGGCGCCCTGGACCATGATGTCGTCGCCGGATTCCGCGTCGAAATCATGCTCGTCCGAGCCAGCGAACATCACGTCGTGGCCTTTGATCTTGCTGTTGAAGAACAGCTCGGAATTGTCGCCTGCCGTGGTGTCAAAGCCCGGCCCGGCCTCCATCCAGTCGTTGCCTTCGTTGCCCATCAGGAAGTCGGCGCCATCGCCGCCGAGGATGAAGTCATCCCCCTCGCCGCCGAACACGTCCGAGGCATCTGCGCCGAGAAACACGACGTCCTTGCCGCCGCCGCCCATCACGACGTCAAAGCCGTTCGCGGTCGAGATCACGTCGTCGCCGTCCTCGCCCTTGAGGAAGTCGCCCTCGTCGCCGGCATCGAGAATGATGTCGTTGCCGCCGCCGCCATTGACCAGATCGACGCCGTAGCCGGATTCGATGTAATCGTCGCCGTCGTCGCCCCAGATGCCGTCGTCACCGTCGCTGGTGATGATCGTATCGTTGCCGCTGGTGCCGCCGACGACCACATGCTCGCCTCCGGAGAAGCGCAGGTAGTTGGTCTCGACTTCGCTGGTGGTCGGATCGTCGCGGACGACCTTGCCCATGCCCAGCGCCTCGAGCACCGGATCGTTGCCGACCGGATCGTCGATCAGCTGGTTGGCCTGATTGATCTCAAGCACATAGTCGTAAAGCGCGAAGCTGTCGACGCCGATATGATGGGTGATGATATCGTCGGACGTGCCCCGGATGCCGTCCGGACCGGGGTCCGAAAGGCTGGTATTGGCCAGCAGCATCTTGGAGAAGGAGTTCTCCTCAAGCTCGTTCAGGAAGTTCTGACCCTGAGTCCGGCTGAGGTAATAGAACCGGTCGCCATCCTGCAGCGCCTCCATCTGCGCCTCGAAGATCGCCGTGAAGGTCGAGCCCAGCATACCGCCGAAGGGCATGATCCGCTCGGCCAGACCGCCAACCCAGAGGTCAATCGAATTCAGACCGTTCGAGTCCGCATCCCACGTTCCGCGGCCAAGAAGGAAGTCGAAACGCTCCTGATCCGAGACCTCGCCACCGCCAAAGACCAGATCGAACGCTGCGTCCCGCTTGCCGGCCAGCGTGTCCTCGGCAAGGATGCTGGCATGGGTACCATAGGCCGCAATGAGGTTGACCACGGTCATCGGCGTCTTGAGGCTGGAGGCCAGCTCGACCCAATTGTCATAGGGCTTCAGCCATGCCGAGCCGGTCTGTTGAAAGAGCTGTGCGCGCGTATCGTTGAAGGTGGGAATGCCGGTTTCGCGGCCCCGCGCAATGTTGATCGCGGCAAGGTCCAGCGGCAGGCCCAGCAGGTTGTTGCGCAGGGATGAGACGACGAATTCGTCGATCTGGCTGCCCCGCTCGGTGGTCATGCCAAGGATCACGGCGGCAGATGCCTCATCCGCCGTCATAGCGCCGTCATTGTCGAAAGCGATTGGATTGAGGAAGGCGGCAATGAGACCCATGTTATCGGTGGTCACTTCACCAGCGCTGTCGACCATGACGCGCGGCATGTTGTCGGTCAGCATCGAGTGGCCAAAGCGGTAAACCACGTTGGCGAACTCGGCAAAGATCGACGCGTCGATATCGGTCACCGCGTTGAAGACGAACGGGTCAATGTTCGGGTGGATCTTGCGCCCGAACTCCTCAAAGACGAGGTGCTGATACTGCATCTCGGTCGCAAAGCGGCCGGCCTGGAACAGGCGCTCGCCATCCCAATTGAGGCCCGCCGGATCGGTGGGAACCTCGGTCACATCGTCGATCAGCCATTCATTGATGAAGTCGAGATCGCCGGACTCGAGAATGATGGATTTATGCGACTCCACCTGCCTGTTGTGCTCGGAGTGGAAGATATGGTGGACGGCGGTCAGGCCGATATTCTCGTTGCCGCGCCCATCGCCCGTCACGAAATGCCGGTCAAGCATCTCGTTATCGTATTTTCCAGCGACACTGACGCTGTCCGACAGGCCCACGGCAGCATCGTCATCGGCGGCCTTGAGCCCGCCGCTCTGACCGTCAAAGGGATTGGCGGCGTTGGCGATATCGTCGAGGAAGGCGTGGCCGATGCGCACTGCGCCTGCCGTGAACGTGTTGACCGGCGCGGCCAGATCGCCCTCGACCACATCATCGTCCGCAGTGTTGGGAATGCCATCGGCGCCAAGGCCAACGACGATCTGCGGCAGGCCGTTCGGGCCGGCGATGAATTGACCGTATTGATCCGTGCGCAGCAGCGGAATATTGAGGACATCCCCGTCGGTCAGCTCGATCCCCAGCATGTCGCGCGCTTGTGCCTTGATCTCGGCCCAGGTGGGCAGGCCGCCATTGGCGCCGTCCAGCAGGTGCCCGGTCGAGACCGGATTGCCGCTGGCATCGAAAGCATATTCGCGCAGGAAGACCTGATGCGAGGCATGCGATGTGTAGGTCTGGTTCTGGTCGACGAAGGGCGTCGTCGTGTTCTCGCCTTCGTGCTGGGTGTCGTCCGCCGTGCCCAGAATGCCGTCCGGTCCCGGCCCCTCGACGGGGGTCGAGCGGGTGACGGCCATGAAGCGCAGATGGGTTGAAAGGTCGTCGCCAAGGGCTTGGCCCGTCACCGGGTCAATGCCGTCGTTGATTCCATTGGGCCCCATGACAAGTGGATCGTCGGGCTGGAGCGGGATGTAGACCGTGCCGTTATCGCCCTTGGTGATCAGGTCGAGGCCATGGTCAAAGAATTGACCAAAGAAGGTCATCCACGCATTGAAGGGCGCGGAGATACCATCATCGGGCGCGATGTTCGGCAGGGACGCCATGTCGATATTGTCGATCTCGATCTTGTTGCCGTCGGTCGCGCTGAGCGAGACATTGTCGACCAACACCTGCGAGCCGCCGCTCTGCTGCACCTCGATGCGCAGCGTCTGGCCGGCAAGGCCCGCCGGAACGGGGCCTGTGGCCAGCGAGACATCGGCCCAGCCGCCATCGGCAGGCTCGGGCAGGGCAACCGTCGACAGAACGGTGGTCACACCGCCCGCACCGACCGCGACGAGGCGCGCGGTGCCACCGGTCCAGGCCTGATCGCTCCGGTCACCGACGCTGAGGCTGAGATTGTAGCTGGCGCCCGCCGTGATCGTGCCGTTGTCCTGCGCAAGCGTTGCGCCGCCGGTCAGCCAAGCGACATTGGGGCCGGGATGGCCAGCAGGGTCGGTGACTGTCGCTGCGGGCGCAAAGACGCCGCCGATACCGCCCGAGACGGTCCAGCCGGTGGGCGCGTCCAGAGTATAGTTGCCCAGCGCGCTCGATACGACGCCCGGCGCGCCATCTGCCATCGACTGCGCTTCAAAGCTGGCATTCGCAATCGCTTGGGCGACTAGGCCTTCGCCGGGCCGCACGGGGATCGCGTCCTCGCCATAACGTGCATGGAAGGCGGCAAGCGCCGCATCGCTGGCGAACCACGCCTCGACGGCTGCCGGGTTGGCGATACTCTGGTCATTGACGAGGTTCGAGATGATGCGCGGGTCGGCATCGGCCACGTTGCCGGTATGCCCGCCATTGACCGAAGGGTCCGAAGGCGCGCCGATGACGCCGTAATCTGTGTTTGTCACAGCCGGTCCGCCCGGCGGTCCGAACGGCATCGTATCGCCATCGGCATCATTGCGGAAATTGGGATCTAGCATACGGGGCATCGGCGTATCCGCCGCACCCCATTTTTCTTGGCCAGGGATGAGGTTGTTGTAGGTGCCGTCTACGGTGCGCAGACCATTTGGCACCAGCGGACTGGAGATCGCCAGAACCGCGCCCGGCGTGCCCTCGGGCACGACATTGCCATCAGCATCGACGTAAATCTCGGTTAAGGGCGTTCCGCTTGCGTGCGCTTCACTGATCTTGACCTGACGCAAGATGAACTCGAGGTCCGCAACGTTGAGTTTAACAGCCATGACATATCTCCCCAGATGACCCAAAGCAGCAAAGCTCGGGCGCAGTTTTGAATTAAAATTATGATTTTTAGTTGCCCCCGATCCCCGCGGCAGCGCGGGAAGTGGTTGGGGTCAACATTGTCCCAAGTATTGCACCCATTTTCCCACCACCGCGTATCTGGCGCCACGGGCATAGGTCGTGTGTGTGGCCTGCACCAAAGTCAGGGAGGAATTTCGACCATTGGTCCCTGCCGAGATCAGACCATGGTCTGATGCGGCCCCGCCGATCTACTGCGCGTTTGCATTAATATTTGTTAAAAAGTCTTAAGATTGGTTAGGGTCGCCTTAAGTTGACGCAAGGTCAGACCGACCCAGCAGATCAACCTATGGGTTAGCGGTTGGACCGGGAGTCGAAATGGATCCGAACGAGAAGAGCTCCGCAACCGAATCGGGCGATTCGCGAATCGTGCGGCCCAGACGGTTCGTGGTACGCCCCAGCCCTCTCGCCGCCGTCTTCACCTGCGCCGTTATTATCGTGATGCTCGGCCTCGGGTTTTTCATCATAGACAAATACCGCTCACTTCAGCTGCAATCTCACGGCAAAGTGGGAAGCGTCTATGTGGACAACCTGCTGGCCCCCTACGCGCTATCGCTCAAGAATGGCGTGCCCGAGACAACATCGGGCATCAACCATGTGTTTCGCAGCCTCAATCAGGAGAATTCACGGCTCGTTCTGCGCATCTGGCAGTTGGATGGCACCTTGTCATTCTCGACATTTCCCAATGACAACGCAGATCATCACGATGCCGAAGATCTGGCTACGGCCCTGAACGGAAATTTCGTGGTCAAGCTGGAGACAGAAGGCGCTGTCGATCCCGATCTTCCGATAGCGTACCCTTTTTTCGAGGTCTACGCGCCAATTCACGACCCCTACACCGGTGAGATGGTGGCGATCGGAGAGCTCTACGAGAGCGCAGAGGAGATCCTGCGCGATCGTACGATGGTAGAGATGACGATTTGGGCGGCGCTCGGCCTTGCGACGATGGGCGTATTGGCGATGCTTGCCCTCAGCTTCAGCCAGAGCGCGCAGCTGCAGGACCGCCTGGAAGCAGAGCGCAAGATGACCGACCTGAACGAACGGCTGCGCCGAGAGGCGGATCAGGCGCGCTTGGATGCGGCGCAGGCAAATGAACAGGTGCTGAACCTTATAGGGGCCGAATTGCACGATGGGCCCGTGCAACTGCTTGGGCTGATTTCACTAATGGAAAGCCGCGAGGAGGCGCCTAAACTTGCTGATGGAACGAGCGTTCGAGAATTGACCGACCGGGTCATGACCGAACTGCGCGCGATGTCGGCCGGCCTGATCTTGCCGGAACTGGACGGGCTGGATGCGGCAGCCGTTGTCACACTTGCCGTCAAACGCCATCAGGCACTGACTGGGGAGCCTGTCGATCTGGATATGAAGATGCCGGATCTTGCGCTCGATGCGCCGCGCAAGGTATGCCTCTATCGGGTGGTACAGGAGGGGCTGACAAATGCCACGCGCCATGGCGGTGGAACGGTGCCGAAGGTAAGTATCGAGCCGGGCGAAAGCCATCTGGACATTGTCATCCACAGCGGCCCGTCGAGCGAAGCGGGTGCCGCCCCCAACACCTCCACTTGGAAATTGGGGCTGCACGGCATGCGCCGCCGCCTCGAGGCATTTGGTGGCCAGCTTCTGCTCCAAAATGAAGCGGACGAAACCAACTTGCGCGTCAGGTTGCCTATAGACTTAGCCTGAAAAAAGTCCCCGTAATCTTATTCAGAGGTAAAGCGGTATTGGCTCGACACCTATTTTAATGGCGTTGCACGTTCGTTCCCGCACCCGTCAGTCCACCGCTGCTGGCCAGTTCCTGCGCGGCCAGGACGACTTCGACCCGATTGCGCACATCAAGCTTTTGCATCAGCACGGTCATATAGTGCTTCACTGTCTTTTCGCTGAGCGACAGCGACAGAGCGATTTCCTTGTTGGTACATCCCTGAAGAAGGAAGCGTAGGACGTCCTCTTCCCGGCTGCTGAAACGGACCGCTGGCACAGTGCGCGCCCGTGCATTCACCTGCAGGCCCGCCACCACGTTCGCAGCGACACGCGGCGACATATAGGTTTCACCCTTGTGGACTTGCCTGATCGCGTCGGTCAACTCATCCAGCGTGCTGCCTTTGAGCACGTAGCCCAGAACCCCGGCCTCGAGTGTTGCGATTGCGGTGTCTATATTGCCGGACGCAGTGAACGCGACAAGCCTGGTCGTCTTGTGGTCATTGACCACGGTCGTAATCGCCTCGAGAACACGCCCGGGCATGTTCAGATCAATCACCATGATGTCAGGCTTCATCGACCTTGCGATGTCGACCACGTCATTGGCACATGATCCAACGCTCACGACTTGAAATTCATCGTTTGATGAAAAGAGCTGACAGATACCCGAAAGCAATACCGGATGATCGTCAACGAAGGCAATTTTGACAGGCTTTACGCACTCCATACAGATGCCTTTAAAAATAAAAAATGCTAAATCTTTACGTGCTCGCAGGACAACAATCTGCAGACCCCCTAGCATATCACCATCGCACCAGCGGATCAATGCCGATTCACAATTTCACTATTGACACATTAAAACAAGCCCTTGGCGCGAATCTGCGTTTCCATTGACCCAGCCGAGTCGACCCCTGAGATTAAGCCGACATACGCGAACTTTGAGTTTCACCAGTGTCGCGAGGGACTACCTGTGCGGCGCAAGAATCAAGAGAGCGATTAGCAACCCGTGGATGATGGGCGATCGGCGCAATGTGTGCTGGCATTATTGATGGCTTGCACCATCAGAATGCGCTGCCTGCTATTGCACACTTCTGCTTCTATTTCGCTTCCGGCGTGCGTAGCCGTTAACGCGCCAATACGACAAGCTTAAGCCCGTCTATGTTTTTGCCTTAGAAAGCCAGGTCATTTCTGGAATCGAAATCGATAGGTTTTCGTGAAATCTATGAGTGTTAACGTGGCTGTCTGACGCTTTGAGAAGCGTATTTCATCCGAAGCCCAGTACATGGTTCGTCACCGGCGGATCGTATGACAGAAGTCATGGAATAACAGGATATTGGCGTTGGTATGATCGCCACGGCTGAGCCGGTGCAACTACCCGTAATGAGCCATCGTTGATAATGAAGCTTGGAGGCATGCGTTCAAAAAAGGCGCAAGGCGATCATTCGATCATCCGGAATGCCAACCTTCGACTTGGAGATCTTTGCTGAATGCCGAAGGCGCATAGCTGGCAATTTCTTTTTTCCGGTAGTTGGTTGCGCGACGATTCAAGATGCTCATCAAACCAACCGCTAGGATACGGCACGTGGGCCCCGCACGGTTTTGCGCCATAACAACGCCGCAGTGAAGAATTTGGCGCCGACTTTCTTAAGTGGCCGCCCTGACATTCATTAAGTTATGAAAATCAAGTGCGGCGTCCGTCATGATGCCTACTTGAAGCCGGACTTGACACTTCCGAGGCCTGAAGCGGTGGCGTGGATCGCGTCAATGATGCGGATGACCCGAGCGGGGAGCACGCGGCCGCGGCGAAACACAATCCATAGGTCGTGGTGGCAACGCATCGGAAGCTCCACGATGCGAATACTGTCTTTTTCGGCGAAGGCTTCGACGCCACTTCTTGGAAGGAGCGTGTAGCCGATGCCGCTGGCGACAGGCGCGGGGATCTGGCTGATCTGATTTATGAAGGTCCGAACCCGCAATCGCTCCGCGCCCTTGAAGGTCTCGGAAAAGTTCAGCGAGAAGAGCTCGTCTGCGTAGGTGAACCCATCGGGGTGTGCGACGAAACCCAGATCATCCAAGGCCTGCAGGTCGGTGGGTGAGGTCGCGTTGCCTGCTGGTAAGACGAGGCAAAGTTCTTCTTGCCCAAGATGCCGCGCGTCCAGACGCGGGTGATCCGGCTTTTGGTCCGCGATGCCAAGGTCGAACCGCCCCTCCACTACTCCGGTAACAACCTTGTCTTGCGGAGCCGCCTCAAGGTGAACGGTCAGGTCGGGTGATGATCGCATCAGTGAGAAAAGATGAGGGTACAGCAGCATGGCGAAACTCCCGGAACAGGCAACGCCAACCTCTCCGACAGTGGGATCATCCGACTGGATTGCGTGGAGAAGGGCCTTTTCCTCGGCGCGCCTGGACTGACCAACCGACAGCACAGCCTCCCCTGCGGCCGTAAGAGTGAAGGTCTTGCCGTGGCGCGAGATCAGCGGCTGGCCAACCTGGCCCTCAAGCTTGCGCAGGTGTTGCGATACGCCGGGCTGAGTCATCGCCAGTTTCGCCGCAGTGCGGGTGAAATGGCCGGTTTCAGCCAGCGTCGTGAAGGTTTCCAACCATTGGGCATTCAACAGATTCATTAGATTTTGTTATCTTTATTTGTACAAATCATTATTTTTATTAACAGAAACGATCGCCTATGTCTCGTGTCAGTAGAAACAAAAGGATCACATCATGCTGCCGACACCGCGCACATTTTCGCACATCGGATTATCGGTCCCGGACCTGGACGCCGCCGTGAAATTTTACACCGAAATTCTGGGGTTCTACACCATCATGGAGCCGACAGAGATCGTCGAGGACGACAGCGACATCGGTCAGATGTGCTCAGACGTGTTTGGCGTAGGTTGGACGCGGCTGCGCATTGCGCACCTGGCGACTGCCGACCGGATCGGGTTTGAGCTATTTGAATTCGACGGCAACACGGCCCCACAGGACAATCTGCCCTTCCGCCAGCACGGTACGTTCCATTTCGCAATCCAAGATCCCGATCTCGAAGGTCTGCTGGCAAGAATCGTCGCCGCGGGCGGCAAGCAGCGCATGCCAGTGCGCGAATATTTTCCCGACGAGAAGCCTTATCGGATGGTCTATGTTGAAGACCCGTTCGGCATCGTGTTCGAGCTTTACAGCCACAGCTACGAGCTGACCTATTCAGCTGGTGCCTACACCTGACCCGTTCAGCCTTACCAAACGTTAAGCGCGGCGTGCCTCTCTTGTTCAGTGGCGGTTAGATCCACACGTAAAAGTCGACACTCAATAAATTGGAAATCTTATGGCCCAATCCGACACCGAGAACCGCATGTTCGTCCTGGCCGAGCGTCCAGAGGGCGCGCCAGACGACAATACCCTGCGCCTTGAAACCGCTAAATTGCCCAGCGCTGGGCCCGGCCAGATGCTCTTGCGCAACGAATACCTGTCCCTCGATCCCTATATGCGGGGTCGGATGAGCGACGCGCCCTCCTATGCTCCGCCAGTCAAGATCGGCGATGTGATGGTAGGCGGCACCGTAGCTCAGGTCGTCTCATCGGACGTCGACGGCTTTAATCAAGGCGACTGGGTGGTCGCTTTTGGCGGCTGGCAGGACTACGCCCTGTCCGACGGCAAGGGCGTGATCAACATGGGCAAGTCGCCCGAAAATCCGTCTTGGGCGCTTGGCGTCCTCGGCATGCCAGGCCTGACGGCTTGGGCCGGACTGACCCAGATCGGGCAGCCGAAAGAGGGTGAAACGCTGGTCGTCGCCGGAGCGAGCGGGCCGGTGGGCGCGACGGTTGGTCAGATCGGCAAGATCCTCGGCTTGCGCGTTGTCGGGATCGCGGGCGGCGCCGAGAAATGCAGCCACGTCGTGGACACCCTCGGCTTCGACGACTGCATCGACTACAAGGCCGACGGTTTTCCCAAGGCACTCGAAGCGGCGGCCCCCGATGGCGTCGACATCTACTTCGAAAATGTCGGCGGCGCGGTCTTTGACGCGGTTCTGCCGTTGCTCAACCCGTCGGCTCGGATCCCGGTCTGTGGGTTGATCTCGCAGTATAACGCGACCTCCCTGCCGGACGGTCCGGATCGTTTGAGCCTGCTCATGGGCACGATCCTGCGCAAGCGGATGACCCTACGCGGCTTTATCGTCTTTGACGACTTCGGTCACCTATACCCAGAGTTCGCCAAGCAGATGGGCGAGTGGGTGACGCAAGGAAAGATCAAGTATCGCGAGGAAATGATTGACGGACTGGAACAGGCACCCGCAGCGTTTGTTGGCCTGCTCAATGGTGAGGCTTTCGGCAAACGCGTCGTCAAGCTGAGCGGATAAGCACCCCTGCACTCAGATGAATGAACCGATACAAATTGTATGGCATTGACAACGCAAAGTTAATTGGGCTGCACTGGCAAACAGACGGGTTTCTGACTCGAATAGTTTGCCAGGGCGTCCTGACCATTCAATGAAGCCAAGCCATCTCACGCTGGCTTCAACCAGTTACAGGCAGCCGCGACTTCGCGCGAAACGCAACGGCGACGATGCCCAGATCAACGCGACTCGGCGTCTACAGGCGGCGAGACCGCGCGAGAGGATCTCCACAAACCCAAGACCCTGTCGACTGTGTCAGCCGAGGCTAATGGCGCAGTCTCTTTCTCGGCCTCGGCCACTTAAAGAATCTCGCAAAAGACACGGCGGCACCGCTCCGATCGGGGCCTTCGCCGCAAGCAACTGTCCTGTCAGAGCTGCTTGCCACGCGCCGCCTATGTCCACGCGCCCCAAGGGCGGAGATGGCACGTCGCTAATATGGTCAGGCAAGACGGTTCCCTTCGGCGTCGATGATCGGCGCGCCATCCTCTTTGGCCAGAGGGCCTGGCGGCAGGACGTCGAGAAGGTCGAGCACAGTCTCGCTCGGGCGGCAGAGGCGCACACCCTTAGGCGAGCAAACGATGGGGCGATTGACCAGGATCGGATGCGTCAACATCGCAGCCAAGATGGCTTCGTCGCTGACGGACGGATCGAGCAGGCCAAGATCCTTCGCCGGAGATTTCGTCGTGCGCAGTGCCGTGCGCGGCGTCAGACCGGCCGCAGCAAACAAGGCCAAGAGTTGCGGTCGGGTCCAGCCTGTCTTGAGATACTCGATGACCACCGGCGTCTCGCCCGAAGCCTCGATAATCGCAAGCACGTTGCGCGAGGTTTGACAGTCCGGATTGTGATGAATGACGATGCTCATCACGCGCCCTCCTCGTTGGGAAACCAGTGCTTCGTCCGGTTCGCGAAGGCAACAAGGGATAGCATGACAGGCACTTCCACCAAGACGCCGACCACTGTTGCCAGCGCCGCACCCGAACCGAGGCCGAAAAGGCTGATCGCGACGGCGACGGCCAGCTCAAAAAAGTTGGACGTGCCGATCAAGGCGCAGGGCGCGGCGACATTGAATGGGATGCCCCAGGCCCGGGCGGCGCCATAGGCCGCAAAGAAGATGCCATATGACTGGATCAGCAGAGGCACGGCAATCATCGCGATGACCAGCGGACGGTTGAGGATGACCTCGCCCTGAAACCCGAAAAGCAGCACGACAGTCACCAGCAGCCCTATGATCGAAAAGGGCTGCACGCGGCTCTTGAAGGCGTCGACCCCGGCCTCGCCGTCCTGTGCGACAAGACTTCGGCGCGTGAGATAACCCGCGATCAGCGGCAGCATGACATAGAGGCCGACCGACAGCAGAAGCGTATTCCAAGGCACGACGATATCCGTCACCCCCAGCAGAAAAGCAACGATTGGCGCAAAGGCAAAGACCATGATCACATCGTTCAAGCTGACCTGAACCAGTGTGTAATTGGCGTCGCCGCGCGTCAGGTTCGACCAGACGAAGACCATCGCCGTGCAGGGCGCCGCGCCCAGAAGGATCACGCCTGCGAGGTAGGCTTGCGCATCGTCCGGCGGGATCAGCCCTGCAAAGACATAGTTGAAGAACAAAACACCCAGGGCCGCCATCGTAAACGGTTTGATCAGCCAGTTTACGACCAGCGTCACCACAAGCCCCTTCGGTTTATCGCCGACGCGGGCCAGAGAGCTGAAATCCACACCGACCATCATCGGATAAACCATCGCCCAGATCAGGACCGCTACGGGCAGGTTGACCGAAGCGATCTCCAGCGCCGCGAGGTGGCCGAAAAAACCCGGGAACAGGTTGCCAAGCAGAAGTCCCGCACCGATGGCAAGGGCCACCCAAACCGAAAGCCAGCGCTCGAAGGTGCCCAGACCCGCGGCGGTGGAGAATGGAGTGTCGGTCATGGCAGTTTTCCTATGATTGGTGGCAGGCAATTTCGTCAATGACGGGCTGACAGAGCTCTGGACGGCCTGCACAGCAATCCTCCATCAGGAACGCCAGCAGCCCGCGCACACCATCCATGTCGGCGAAATAGCGGATGCTACGGCCTTCCCGCTCGCTCCGGATCAAGCCGGAACGAGCGAGGATTGCCAGGTTGGCCGACATCGTATTTTGCCGAACGCCGAGGGTGTCTCCGATGTCGCCGGCTGACATACCGGCTTCGCCAGCCTTTATGAGCAGGCGGAACACATTGAGCCGCGTCGGTTGGCTTAGAGCGGCAAAGGCCTCGAGAGCGATATCATTATCCATATATCCGGATATATTGATATGATAACCGACTGTCAAGTTCAGTCGCCGTGCAACGTCAGATGATCAGCCGCGCCCGAGCTGCCGACTGCCTGGAGTCTGAAGATGGTGCGCCCCGTAGCTAATCGCCGCTATGCGGAAGCTGAGTGGGAGGATGCTGTCGCGAGTGGACGCCCAATGGGCCGATAGCAGATGTAACGCGGAGATACGCGACCGGTATCAAGGTCCACTTAGCTGCTGTGTGCATCGTCCTAAGTACTTCTGCGCCCAGATTTAACGTGGACCTAAACGATATCTCCAAGGGGCCTTGTGAGCTACTCCCGTCTCTTGGACAGGATCTGGCGTAATTTAAGCTACTCATTGCACCTGCTGATCGGGTTGGTGGGGCTTATCGGTGCCTATGTCGACTGCAACCTACGCTTCGCAATCTGGCAGGGATCCGGTTTCGGGAATATCTAATTTGAGGCTGTGGTGACCACATCCGATATGCAGGATGGCCGATGACGCCCGATGTCCGGGACGGCAGGGAAAAGCAGTCTCTGCAACAGACAGTGCGACGCGGACTCAGTTTCATGGACGGGATCAGCTGTCGAGGACCCTTCTGTGCTAAGATGTCTTCATAACCAATGGAGGACGCGATGCGCTATATCACAATCACCACAGGGGAAATCGCTGACGGTACCGATTACAAAGTTTCCCTCCGCGCAATGGAGGAGAAACGAATCCCTGCGCTTAAGGGTTTTGGAGCTAGCCGCGTCACGGTGGTCCGCACGAGCGACCGAACCAGCGCCGCGATCACAGAATGGCCTGACAAGGCCACGCGAGACGCGGCTGAGCTGAAAATCGAACAGGTTCGTCGATCTTTGCACCGGGAGGATATGACGCGCATAACAGGTGAAATGAGGGGAGAAATCGTGGCTGACCTCTGACGCAAGGGGCAATCGCCGGACATAACGCTTGTTGCAACAGAGGCCACCGGCCAGCCGAACGCTTACAATTGCTTGTGACTTCTGTCGACCGAAAGCAAGAACACGTCACTTGAGGAACAATGGCCGCTGACGCTGAGCGTCCGGTCAATAGGTGTAGCACGTCATAGCGAAAGCTAACTTCTGTCCCGCATTCCAAACCTTGTTGCTGGCCGCATCCAAGGTCTGAAAGGAGCCCATCCTGCAAGGATTTTCGCTCGCAGAGAGTGGCTACTTTCGGTTGCAGGGTTGCCGGCCTTAAGCGCCCTTCTGATCCCAAGAATGGCTGGTGATGTCTAAATGCCAATCTGCGGATTCCGTTTGAGCAAGCGCGTCTTTCGGCTCGGTCCGAGCCAACCCAAGCGTCAGGCGGCGCGGCGCAGATCGCTAATCTCATTTGCCAGGTCTTGCGCCAGCCGCTGCATGGCTACGGGGTCCGTTTCCCGCTGAGCCTGGATCTTCAATCCGAAGACATAAGTCTGCATCCGTCGGGCCAGGCGGGCCGGGTCTGCATCGGCGGGCAGTTCGCCCGCCGCGCGAGCCTTGGTGAAGCCATCCTCTAGGAGGCGGAGGATTGTCTCCAGGTGCGCCAGCACGAGGCCGCGCAGGTCCGAGTGATCGCTCTGAATTTCCAGCAGGGATTTGACCAACATGCAGGCGGTCGAGGGCTTGTCGCACGGCTCAAGCCCGCCCAATGATAACAGATAGCCGCGCAGTGCTATTAGGGCCGAGGGTGCATCGGAGATCATCGCAGCCAGTTCCGCCTCCATCCGTCCGGCATAGAGGTCAAGTGCGGCACCAAACAACGCCTCCTTGCTCTGGAACGCCGCGTAGATCGAACCGGGCCGCATCTTCAACGCAAGCTCCAGATCCTTGAGGGATGTCGCGGCATATCCCTTGACCCAGAACAGGGTCATCGCGGCATCGAGGGCCGCATCGCGATCGTATGTCGGTGCGCGGGGCATGGTTCCGGATACACTTTTGGGTATTCGGCAGATAGCCCGAAAGCCACCTCTCACTAACATTTGAGCGATCACTCTTTTATTACTTGAGTGATCGTTCAAGTATTGACACATCTGCTCCCATCACCGTCGCACGAAGCGATAGCATAGGAGACTTTCATGTCCACACTCGACCGCCTTGACGAATCCAACGCACCCGAAAAGTCGATCCCGCTGATCGAGAAATCAAAGGCGGCCTTCGGGCGCCTGCCGGGCCTGCATAGCGTGCTGGCCGGATCGCCCGCCGCTTTTGAAGGTTACCAGGCTCTACACCGCCTGTTCGCCGAAGAGACCGCATTCGATGCCGACGAAAAGACAGTCGTGTGGCAGACAATCAACGTCGAACACCAGTGCCATTATTGCGTGCCCGCCCATACCGGCATCGCGAAGATGATGAAGGTCAGTGACGAGATCTCGGACGCGCTGCGGGATGAGACGCCGCTCCCGACGCCGAAGCTGGAGGCGCTGCGCACTTTCACGCTCGCAATGGTGCGCGAGCGGGGCAACATCGATGATGCAACCCTTCAGGCGTTTTATGACGCGGGCTTCGCGCAGCGCCATGTGCTGGAAGTCATCCTTGGCCTCGCCCAGAAGGTAATGAGCAACTACACCAATCACATCGCGAACACGCCCGTCGATGCCCCTATGCAGAAGTTCGACTGGGTGCCGAAGGCGGACCGGTAAGCTTTGCGGTCCCGGCGATCACTGATCGTCGGGGCATCACCCACGGAGTAAAATCTATTTATTGAGACGCTGAACCAAATTGCGGATCAATCAAGAGTCCTTTTATGCCACATAGCACGCACCAGCACGAAAAATGCCGAGCGAAGAGCCAATAACCGCTTTTTTGAAAGCTGGACCGCAGCGACAGCGAATTGGGTCAGGGTCAGGAATGAGCCGAAAGAACACGACCATTGTGGAGCGCGCTGGCTCGGGCGCGTAGTCACCGGTCCATCATCAGTGGCAATCCCAGATTACACGGCCGCAAGTGTCCCGGTGAGTTTCGGCAATAGACCCAGCTCAATCCAAAATGTTGAGCCCTTTCCTTCGACCGAGCTGAACCCGATTTCTCCGCCCAGCAAATCAATTAGCTGCTTCGAGATGCTCAAACCCAAGCCACTGCTCTTGGTGGAACCCGTGGTACCCGGGTTGAGCTGATGAAAGGGCAAGAAGATTGCTTTTTGTCGGTCAACGGGGATGCCCATACCATTGTCGGTGATCTCTATCCGCGCTTTCTGGTCAATTTTTTTCAATCTGATTTCCACGACGTCGCCTGAGGTCGTAAATTTTGTCGCGTTGGAAATCAGGTTGACCAGAACCTGACTGACGCGGGTGCTGTCCGTGAAGGCTTTCACCTCCTCTCCAGGAGTGGTCACTTTATATCGAACGTCGTGCTTGTCGGCGTAGGCGTGGCAACTTTCTACCGCCGCGGTGACGACATCATTCAGATCTACGTTTTTTCGCTCCAACGAGACCTTACCCTCGCTCAAAGCCTGAGCATCGAGTATATCATTGACCAACGCCAGAAGCCGGTCTCCATTGCGCATTGCCAGATCAAGCAGCTTGAGCGCGGTCTCATCCGTCATCGTGTCCGCAACCCGGCGCTTCAATAAAGCCAAGCCGCCGATAATTGAGGTCAGCGGCGTCCTCAACTCGTGACTCACGATGCTCATGAAATTCATTTTCATGCGAGCGGCCGAAGACGCTTCCTCGGCAAGTATGCGCATTGCGGTTTCAGAATTCTCGGCAGCTTTGACTTCAAGCAGGAGCATAAAAATGAAGATGCCCAAAAGACCGAGGACCGTCACGCTAAGATAAGCGACCGCATTGGACAGAAAGAGAAGACCTTCTCTGAATTCGGCCATCGCTCCGGATTTCGCCTGCGAAAGCGCGAGCAAGAAATTTCTGATCGAGAGATCAAAGCCTTCCAAGGCCAACAGAATACTTTGAGCCTGCTCATCGCGTTCTTCGGCGGTGAGGCGATCCGTATTGAGACCATTGATTGCAGGTTCCAATCTCTTGAACGTGGCCTCAAGATCCGCAACAACGTCGGCATCGATTTCAAATTTTTCAATGAGTTCCGGTAGGGTACCCTTCTGGAGGATATTGATGCGGCTCCATGCGATGTCATACCGCATGGCCACTTCTGCCGGTGATTTATATCCAAGCGCATATTCGCCAACGGCTTTTTCGAGCCTTAACAATTCAAACTGCAATTGTGAGGCGACCCATAGAGGATCACTCTGCTCGGCAGTTTTGATTTGCTGGACGCCGTCGTCCAATTTCGAAATCACCGTGATTCCAAAAGTGACTGCCCCGGCAAACAAGAGCAAGAGCAGGCCGCGAATATATCTCCTGTATGGAGTTATTCGACCGAGATGCTCTTCAGCTGCCATACCAACCTATCGTTGTAAATTTCGTCACGAAGCTCCGGATTGTCGTCCATAGGGTAGATAACCCAAACCGGTCCCTTGTCACGAACTGACATCGGCTCACCGTTAAGCAAGACGGCCAGGATGACGTCATACTCAAAAGCGTCCACAGCAGGCACTTCCGAGGAAAAATCGTTGAGCGCGACCATTCTGAGGGTCGTATCGCGGCTCACCTCCATCCCCTCGAGGATGGAGCGCAGGCTCGGCCCTTGGAAGGTGGTTACCACGTCAACGAAGTCGTTTTTCGTCACAATCGTTGTCTGCGGCATCGCAAGGATTTCTTCGAGGGTAAAGCTTTCCACTCTATCTTTGGTTGTGACGGTAAGGATGTCCTGTGCGTCGCTCAAGGTTGGTGCCGCGAGCAGAAAAGCCAACACGCCAATGAAGAAAGTTTTCTTAATTTGCATCATACAATCCCAGATGTTCTGGTCGGTAGCGCTTCTTCGTAACACAACTTCATGTCATTATTTTGTCGCTTTAACCTGCGGCATTCAATTGTGACAGGAATGACCCCATCGAGTGGTCCAGGGCTTTCGGAGAATGCACTTAAATTGTGGATCAAGCAGATGGTTGGCAGCGATCACCGTGAAACCGGATGGCGGCCGGACACGACTGGAGTGCCAACGCAAAAAATCACCCGAAGGTGACTGTTAACGCACTGTAATTTTGCAGTATTTTTGGTTGCGGGAGTAGGATTTGAACCTACGACCTTCAGGTTATGAGCCTGACGAGCTACCGGGCTGCTCCATCCCGCGCCATTTGCGCCTCACGT